>NZ_LRIB01000024.1:0-116040 GCF_001758715.1 Janthinobacterium sp. HH104
CGTCCTGCGGGCTAAGCCGACCTACGAAAAAACGCCGGACGGTGCCGGCGTTTTTGGGGTGTTTTTGGGGTGTTCCGGATGGCGGCGCGCTGCCACCCGGATTGCCTCTCTCTCTATATATATGTCAGTCTATATGTCAGTCGCGGATTTCCAGCGCCCGGTTTAGGCTCAGGGCGGCCAGCGAGGCGACGGCACCCGACAGCAGGTAGAAGCTGACATAGGCGAGGCCGAAGTTGGCCGACAGGCCCAGCGCCACGAGCGGGGCGAAGCCGGCACCGACCAGCCAGGCCAGGTCGGACGTCAGGGCCGCGCCCGTGTAGCGGAAGCGGGCAGGGAAGTTGGCCGTCACGGCGCCGGCTGCCTGGCCGTAGGACAAGCCCAGCAGGCTGAAGCCCACGAGGATGAAGACGTCCTGGCCCGTATTGCCGCCACCCATCAGGGTTGGCACGAAGGCGCTGAAGATGGCGATCAGCACGGCCAGCACGCCCAGGGTGGTGCGGCGGCCCACTTTATCGGCCAGCACGCCGGAAATCACCACGCCGACGGCGGCCAGCACGGCGCCCAGCATCTGGATTTGCAGGAAGTCCGAGGCGGAACGCGTCTGGTAGACGGAAATCCACGACAGCGGGAACACGGTGACGAGGTGGAACAGGGCGTAGCTGGCCAACGCGGCGAGGGCGCCGATCAGCACGTTGCGGCCCTGGCCGCGGCTCATTTCAAACACGCTCACGGGCTGCAGTTCGCGTTCGTCGAGCAGGCGCGCATATTCATTCGTCGACACGAGGCGCAGACGGGCAAACAGGGCTACCACGTTGATGGCGAAAGCCACATAGAAAGGATAGCGCCAGCCCCAGTCGAGGAAGTCTTCATCCGTCAGGGTGGTCAGCATGAACCAGAACAGGCCGGCGGCGATCAGGAAGCCAACCGGTGCGCCCAGCTGGCCCAACATGGCGTACCAGCCGCGCTTGTTTTCCGGCGCGTTCAGTGCCAGCAGCGAAGGCAAGCCATCCCACGAACCGCCCAGCGCCACGCCCTGGCCAATGCGCAGCACGGACAGCCAGATGATGGCGGCAAAGCCCAGGTGCGAGTAGGTCGGCAGGAAGGCGATGCCGGCCGTCGACACGCCCAGCAGGAAGAGGGCGAATGTCAGCTTGGCGCTGCGTCCCATGCGGCGCTGGATCTCCATGAAGATCACGGTGCCGAACGGACGGGCGATGAAGGCGAACGAAAAGATCAGGAATGCATATAATGTACCCTCCAGGCGTTCTTCAAACGGG
This sequence comes from Janthinobacterium sp. HH104, assembly GCF_001758715.1. Lineage (NCBI taxonomy): Bacteria > Pseudomonadati > Pseudomonadota > Betaproteobacteria > Burkholderiales > Oxalobacteraceae > Janthinobacterium > Janthinobacterium sp. HH104. Next base: position 1,278 of record NZ_LRIB01000024.1, read on the forward strand.
AAGAAGACGCGTGGAAACACCAGCACCGAGGCGATGGCGTAGACAAAGAAGTCAAAGTATTCGGAAGCGCGGCCGATGATCACGCCGACGGCGATCTCACCGGGGTCGATATGCGATTCGACCATGCCGGCCCCGCGTGCGTCGCGCAGGGAGTGGGGGGAAAAGTCGGCGGGTACATCCCCGCTGTGTATGCGCGTGCTGGACATGATGATCGTCTCCAATATAGTTTCGAGTTCGGCCAACGCGTAACATACCCCGGGTGTCTCACGCCCGGAGTAGGACTATTCAATAGATAGCTGTAGGAAAACTCCGCAGCCACCCAGTGAAAATCCGAGCAAGGGGTAGGACAAAACGTCCAATTGCCAACGCGCTCCAGTGAGAATACAGTACCATATCTTCATCCCCTGTACTGGACTTTCCTGTATGTTTTCATTAAAAGTTCGTCGCGGACTGCTTCTTTCACCTCTCGCATTGTTGGCTGGTTGCAATACGGTGGTACTGAATGCGTCTGGTGACATCGCAGTTCAGCAAGGCAATCTGATTGTCATCTCGACATTGCTGATGCTGTTGATTATCGTTCCGGTAATCGCCCTGACCCTGCTTTTCGCATGGCGCTATAGAAAAAACAACACCGCGGCCAAATACGAGCCGGACTGGGACCACTCGACTCGCCTCGAGCTGATTATCTGGGGCGCGCCCCTGTTGATCATTATCGTGCTGGGCCTGCTGACCTGGATCAGTACCCACACCCTCGATCCATACCGCCCATTGAGCCGTATCGACGCCAACCGTCCTATTCCTGCCAGCCACAAGCCGATGATCGTCGAAGTCGTGGCCCTGGACTGGAAATGGCTGTTCATCTACCCGGAGCAAGGCATCGCTTCCGTGAATGAACTGTACGCGCCTGTCGATCGTCCAATCCGCTTCAAGATCACCGCGTCGTCCGTCATGAACTCGTTCTTCATCCCCGCACTGGCAGGTCAGATCTACGCCATGCCGGGCATGGAAACGCAGTTGAATGCCGTCATCAACAAGCCTGGTGTCTACAAGGGCTTCTCCGCGAACTACAGCGGTGCCGGTTTCTCGGGCATGCGCTTCAAGTTCCACGGTGTCAATGATGCGGACTTCGACAAATGGGTGGAATCGGCACGTGCCGGTGGCGGCGCGCTGAACCGCGACGACTACCTGTCGCTGGCCCAGCCTAGCGAACGCGATCCGGTCCGCCGCTACAGCGCCGTGCCTAACGACCTGTACAAGGCAATCCTGAACCGCACCATCGTTTCCGACGCCCTGTGCGTGACGCCGGTCCAGCCATATAAGTTGACGATGGCAAATAGCCCGGTAGCGGCCGTAACGGCAGTAGTCGCTAGCGATGCAGTGGTTGAAAAGGGCGTTCAAGCCAAGTAACAACTGCATGAATCCCGCAGCGCATTGCGCTGCAGATACTGGCGCCGTTTGCCTGGCGCCTCCCTTTTTTCTCTGAGAGTAACAATGCTAGACCATATTGATCTGACGAAGCTTATATTCGGCCGTCTGACTTGGGATGCAATTCCATTTCACGAACCTATCCTGCTGGTGACCTTTGCCATGGTTGCCCTGGGCGGTATCGCACTCGTTGCGGCACTGACGTATTTCCGCGTCTGGGGTACCCTGTGGCGCGACTGGATCACCAGTATCGACCATAAAAAAATCGGTATCATGTACATGATCCTGGGCCTCGTCATGCTGCTGCGCGGCTTTGCCGATGCGCTGATGATGCGTACCCAGCAGGCTGTCGCCTTTGGCGACAATGCCGGCTTCCTGCCACCGCATCACTACGACCAGATCTTCACCGCTCACGGCGTGATCATGATCTTCTTCGTCGCGATGCCTTTCGTGACGGGTCTGATGAACTACGTGGTGCCGCTGCAAATCGGCGCGCGCGACGTGGCTTTCCCATTCCTTAACAACTTCAGCTTCTGGATGACCACCATGGGCGCCGCCCTGGTCATGGCTTCGCTGTTCGTCGGCGAATTCGCCCGCACGGGCTGGCTGGCGTATCCACCACTGTCGGGCATCGTCGGCAGTCCGGACGTGGGGGTAGACTATTACATCTGGTCCTTGCAGATTGCCGGGGTCGGGACGCTATTGTCCGGTGTCAACCTGATCGCCACCATCGTCAAGATGCGCGCGCCAGGCATGACCTGGATGAAAATGCCCGTCTTCACCTGGACCGCACTGTGCACCAACATCCTGATCGTCGCCGCTTTCCCGGTGCTGACGGCTGTGCTGGCCATGCTGTCGCTGGACCGCGTTGCAGGCTTTAACTTCTTCACGACGGAACTGGGCGGCAACGCCATGATGTACGTCAACCTGATCTGGATCTGGGGCCACCCAGAGGTCTACATCCTGATCCTGCCGCTGTTCGGCGTGTTCTCGGAAGTCGTCGCCACGTTCAGCAGCAAGCGCCTGTTCGGCTACGCCTCGATGGTGTACGCCACCTGCGTCATCATGATCCTGTCGTACCTGGTATGGCTGCATCACTTCTTTACCATGGGTTCGGGCGCCAGCGTCAACTCCTTCTTCGGCATCACGACGATGATCATTTCGATCCCGACGGGCGCGAAGATCTTCAACTGGCTGTTTACCATGTACCGCGGCCGCATCCGTTTTGAACTGCCCATGCTGTGGACGATCGGCTTTATGGTCACCTTCACCATCGGCGGCATGACCGGTGTATTGCTGGCCGTACCACCAGCTGACTTCGTGCTGCACAACAGCCTGTTCCTGATCGCCCACTTCCATAACGTGATTATCGGCGGCGTGGTCTTCGGTGTCTTCGCTGCGATTAACTACTGGTACCCGAAAGCCTTCGGCTACAAGCTCGACGTGTTCTGGGGCAAGTGCTCGTTCTGGTTCTGGTTCGTCGGCTTCTACCTGGCCTTCATGCCGCTGTACGTGCTGGGCCTGATGGGCGTGACCCGTCGTGTCAACCACTTCGAAGATCCATCGTTGCAAATCTGGACCATCATCGCCTGGTTTGGCGCCGTCTCGATCGCACTGGGTATTGCTTCCATGCTGATCCAGTTCTTCGTCAGCTACCGCAACCGTCACGCTCTGCGCGACGTGACCGGTGACCCATGGGGTGGCCGTACGCTGGAATGGTCGACGTCGTCGCCACCGCCAGACTATAATTTCGCCTTTACGCCACAAGTGCACGAACTCGATGCATGGACTGACATGAAGAAACACGGTTACCAGCGTCCGACGTCCGGTTTCACGAAGATCCACATGCCGAAGAACACCTGGGCTGGTTTCGTGATCGCCGCACTGTCCGCACTGGTCGGTTTTGGCCTGATCTGGCAAATGTGGCTCGTCGCCAGCATTGGCTTCGTGATTATGATGGTTACCATCATCGTCCATACCTTTAACTACAAGCGCGATTACTACATTCCTGCGGAAGAAGTGGTCCGTACCGAAGACGCTTATACTAAATTGCTGAGCAGCCATGTCTGATACCATCGCCCATAACACCGGCGCCGCTGGCGCCGCACCAAGCACGCGCAGCTACTTTGTGCGCGAGCACCACCCGGAAAACGGCAGCCTGCTGGGTTTCTGGCTCTACCTGATGAGCGATTGCCTGATCTTCGCCTGTCTGTTCGCCACGTACGCCGTGGTCGGCCGCAGCTACGCGGACGGCCCGACGGGCGCCGCGCTGTTCGACCTGCCGCTGGTGGCCGTCAACACGGCCATGCTGCTGCTGTCGTCGATCACCTACGGCTTCGCCATGCTGGCCATGCAGCGCAAGCAATTGCGCAGCACCCTGGTCTGGCTGGGCATCACGGGCCTGTTCGGCCTGGCCTTCCTGTCGCTGGAAATGTATGAATTCATTCATCTGATCCACGAAGGCGCCGGTCCGCAGCGCAGCGCGTTCCTGTCGTCGTTCTTCGCCCTGGTCGGTACCCACGGCTTGCACGTGACGTTCGGCGTGATCTGGCTCGTGACCTTGATGTTCCAGTTGAACAAGCATGGCCTGACCCCGGAAAACGGCCGCCGCATGATGTGCCTGTCGCTGTTCTGGCACTTCCTGGACGTCATCTGGATCGGCGTCTTCACCTTTGTCTACCTGATGGGAGTGCTGCCATGAGCGACCACCACACACACGGCGATAGCCACCACCATGACAACCACGATCATGGCAGCCTGAAAAGCTACACGATCGGTTTCATCCTGTCGGTGATCCTGACGGCCATTCCGTTCTGGCTGGTGATGACGAAAGCCATCACCAACTCGGGCACCATGGGCCTGGTCCTGCTGGCGTTCGCGGCTGTTCAAGTCGTGGTACACATGGTGTACTTCCTGCACATGAACACCAAGTCCGAAGGCGGCTGGAACATGATGGCGCTGATCTTCACCATCATGATCGTGGGCATTGCCATGGCCGGTTCCCTGTGGGTCATGTACCACATGAACCACAACATGATGCCGGATCTGATGCCTGAGTACATGCATACGAAAACGGCTCCATGATGAGTAATACGCGCCCAAGCAACACCGGGCGCGCCCCTGGCGCCGCATCGCAAGATGCCGCGCCAGGCCCACGCGGCATGGCTGTGCGCTACGCATTAGCCTTGCTGGCGGGGATCTTGTTTGCCGGTTTCTGTGCCTTGGGCACCTGGCAAGTCAAGCGCCTGTTCTGGAAGCTTGACCTGATCGAGCGCGTCGAACAACGCGTACATGCGCCCGCAACGGACGCCCCTGGACCCGCAGCCTGGGCCAGCATCACGCAGCAAACGGACGAATACCGCCATGTGCGACTCTCCGGTACCTATCTCCCCATTTTTAATACCCTGGTGCAAGCAACGACGGCACTGGGCAGCGGTTACTGGCTGATGACGCCCTTGCGTCTGGCCGATGGCAGCACCGTGCTGGTCAACCGCGGCTTCGTGCCGAAACGCGAAGGCATCGCCGCCAGCACGCCGGCCGGCATCGTGCACGTCGACGGCTTGCTGCGCGTCAGCGAGACGGGCGGCGGCTTCCTGCGCGAAAACAGTCCCGCCACGCAACACTGGTATTCGCGCGACGTGGCCGCCATCGGCGCCTCGCACATGCTGAGCAACGTGGCGCCGTATTTTGTCGACGCAAAGGCCAAATCGGAAACGGCCGTTGATGCACCCGTCGGCGGCCTGACCGTGATTTCCTTCCACAACAACCACCTCGTGTACGCCCTGACGTGGTTCGCGCTGGCCCTGATGGTGGCCGGCATCACGTGGTGGCTCGTGCGCGAGGACAAGCGCCGCCGCGCGCGCCGTAATGCCGGTCTTCAAGAGAGTGACCATGCCGGGCAGGATTGAGATCCTGCCCAACCGCGAAGTGTTAGAGCGCGGCGCGGTGGCGGCCGAGATGGAACATCCGGCCGGCCACCAGAACATGAAGCTGCTGATCCAGCTGCGCTGGCTGGCCGTTATCGGCCAGATCAGCACGATCTTCGGCGTGGGCGTGGGACTGGGCATCGCCTTGCCCGTGCCCTACATGCTCGAAGTGCTGTCCTGCCTCATCGCTTTTAACCTTGCCAGCCTGCTGCGCTGGCATGAACGCCAGCCCGTTTCCAACACGGCCCTGTTCCTCGCTCTGCTGGTCGACGTCACCGTGCTGACGGCCCAGCTCTACCTGAGCGGCGGCATCAGCAACCCGTTTGCCTTCCTGTACCTGCTGCAAGTCATCCTCAGCGCCGTGCTGCTGGAAGTGTGGTCGACCTGGATCATGGTGGCCATCACGAGCCTGTGCCTGGCCGGCCTGGCCTTGCTGCCCGGCCCCTTGATTCTGCCGATCGACCCCGAGCGGGGCTTTTCCAGCCTCTACGTGCAGGGCTTGCTGATCTGCTTTATTTTGAATGCCGCCTTGCTGGTGGTGTTCATCACGCGCATCAACCGCAACCAGCGCGCCGGCGACGCCAAGGTGGCGGACTTGCGCCAGCGCGCGGCGGAAGAAGAGCACATCATCCGCATGGGCTTGCTGGCCTCGGGCGCCGCGCACGAGCTGGGCACGCCGCTGGCAACCCTGTCCGTCATCCTCGGCGACTGGCGCCGCATGCCGGAACTGAGCAAGAACAGCGAATTGCTGGAAGAAATCACGGAAATGCAGGCCCAGTTGCAGCGCTGCAAGAGCATCGTCAGCGGCATTTTATTGTCGGCGGGCGAGGCGCGCGGGGAATCTTCCGTGAAGACGACGATCAATACCTTCCTCAACGACCTGGTCGACGAGTGGCGCACCAGCCGCCCGATCCAGGGTTTCGAATACGATAACCGCATCGAGCACGACGTGCCCGTCGTCTTCGATTCGACCCTGAAGCAAACCATCTGCAATGTGCTCGACAATGCGCTGGAAGCGTCGCCCGAGTGGCTGCGTTTCGAAGCGACGCGCGAAGCGGATGCCTTGCACCTGGTCATTACCGATGCGGGCCCCGGCTTCGAGCCGTCGATGCTGACGCACCTGGGTAAACCGTACCAAAGCAGCAAGGGCAAGCCCGGCGGCGGCCTCGGTTTGTTCCTGGTGGTCAATGTCGCGCGTACCCTGGGCGGCACGGTGACGGCACGCAACCGGGTGCAGGGCGGGGCGGTGGTGCACCTGGCCTTGCCGCTGGCGGCCATCAAACTGGAAAGAGAAAGCGACCACCATGCAGGATGACCGTCTGTTACTGATCGTGGAAGACGATGCCGCGTTTGCCCGCACCCTGGGCCGCTCGTTCGAACGGCGCGGCTACCAAGTCATCCTGGCCACCAATTTCGACGAAGCGAGCGCCTTGCTCGAGCAGCATTGCCCCGACTACGCCGTCGTCGATTTGAAGTTGAATGGGAACACCTCGGGCCTGGCCTGCGTGCAGATGCTGCACCAGCATGACCCGGACATGCTGATCGTCGTGCTGACCGGCTACGCCAGCATCGGCACGGCCGTCGAAGCGATCAAGCTGGGTGCCTGTCAGTACCTGGCGAAACCGTCGAACACGGACGACATCGAAGCGGCCTTTGGCCACGTGGCCGGCAATGCCGACATCGAACTGACGAACCGCGCCACCAACATCAAGACGCTCGAATGGGAACGCATCCACGAAATGCTGGCCGAGACGGATTTCAATATCTCGGAAACGGCCCGCCGCCTCGGCATGCACCGGCGTACATTGGCGCGCAAGCTGGAGAAGCAGCGGGTGAAGTAAGGCGTTTCCCTGCAAACCTCGCCTGATAAAACCGCGAAGTGTGGCGCGAGCCGGAGTGTTGTTATTTTTGACGCCTGCCCCGATACGGGAGTGAATGGATGACCAGGGCACTGGGAATGACAGCATCGACGTTGCCAAAGATACGGGTACCATTTTCGTCCTTGAGCATCATTCCTGAATCGACGTCTCCGTCAAGATTGAGGACGGCATTCAGGCCGGTGCCCAGGGCGCCACCCGGGCGAAGTATCTCCGCCAGATCAAACAGTGAGGCGCTCGTCGTCTGTATCAGGTACACCCATCCCTTTTGATCGATACCCACCAGCGAGCGTACGGCCCTGACCGATTGTTGCGACTTGCGTATGCCGTTCACACCATTTTTTTCAATGACCATTGGGCCGGACTGAATGGCAGATAGGCAGTCGGTCGTGGCGATGGCGCTGATTTCATCGATGGCGATGCGTCCATCGCGGTGGATGCAGATGACCCCTCTGATTTTTGTTGAATCGTTGATGATTTTCGAGGTATGTTTGCCTTCGGATAAAATCAAGCCGGTCGGTATCGGCTTGATGAGGGAGCGCGTGTAGCCACCGTTAATTGCCGCAGCAGGAGTAATCAGGCGCATCACTTCTCGCAGGCTGAAGGCGATCTGCATGGAATTCTTGTCATGCGGATTGGACAAGTAGCGCACGTCAACGACCGATATGCGCACCAGCGCGGGATTGACACGGATAAGGTGAAAATCCACGGAATCGGCACTGCTTTTGTTCACCGCAACGGTTGCGTCGCTGATCTCTATGCCGGGCGCCACTTTTTTGTACTGCAACGGAATGCCTGCACTTGCCGATGGCATTGCAATGGTCGCCAGCACCGAGATGCCCAGGTAAACAAGTTGCCTTTTGAAATGGGACATTTATTGTTGCCTCATTTTTTTGTTTCTGACGATAATGACGCACGTAATGATGACATCCTTGTTCTGTACATCGGTTGGGCTGATCGATAGCAGATGCAGGTTGGGCAATCTTTTATGTTTGGAAAACTGGTCAAAGTTGAGTTTTTTGGCTAGCGAGATATTCAAAACGGGACGGCTCATTGGAATGGAATGATCGGAACCTCCGTCGTCATCGATCGGTTTCTGGTCCACGGTTGCCACATATCGAAAGTCGAGTTGTTCTGTGTCGACGTAGATGGTCAGTTCAACTTCCTGCTCGGGAGTCGAATAGAAAGGGATATTGTTGTCATTGAATTTGCCCCTGGCCGGCAGAATCATCACCTTCGTATAGCCGGAGTCCACATGATCATGCAGGAAGTCCAGAACGTTGGTTTTCAAGGCAGTCGATTCCTTGCTATCCGTATCGGTGCTCAATTTCAGCAATTCTTCCCGTATCAGCGATGGTGGATAGATATATTTTACGATCGGTGTAAAAATGAGTTCTTTGTATCCAATCCCCATGAATCCTAGCGCTCCAAGTAGAAATGTCAATGTGCCAATTTGTGCGGCCAGGAGTTTTAATTTGCGTTTGACGTACAGTTCCATCTGGGCATTAAAGTCAGCATCCTTCTGGCTGGAATCACGCTCGTTGCTGGATGCTTCCATGGGGCGCTCCGGAAGTAAAATAAGGACGGCAGCAAAGGAATACGAGCAATCAATGTCTCCAAAAAACGGTTGCAGCCATGGGGCGCTACATCCGTGGTTAATTCTTGCAGCTGCAGCTGCTTTGGTGCTGATAAATATCTAGATATCCTGCTAAACGGGGGCTATTTCCTGTTTCCATGCGCGGCTCGCCAGCAGCAAGATCATTGAAAACGCGGCAGGCAATGTGGCGACAATGCAGGGTACGCAGGCTAATTGTTATCGAATGTCAGTTCGATCATACTGTCATCGCTCCAATCCTGCTCCCGCAACGGTGGCGTGAACGACGAACCGCTGAAGGGCACGGGCGCGCTTTTGCCGTTGTAGCTGATGGTCGCGGCCGTGATGCGCCGTGGTTCGGAAAAGCTGTAGGTTCCCTTTTGCGACACGAAATTGCAGGGTCCGCCCAATGCGCCCATCGCCGTGCGCATAGCAAAAGGCAAGGTGTCCTTGTCGATGGCCCAATGGACTTCGCACGCCAGCCGCAGGTCGCCCAGGCGGCGCAACGTGTCGCTGGACGCCGCGCTCCTGACGTAGGGAATCCACCTGACCGAGCCCGCCTTGCGGTTCACGGTCAGCTCGGCCTTTTCATACAGCGGTCCCTGTTCGACGGGCAAGGTGAAGATATTGCGCTCCCCCATCGGTATGGCCATAGCCGCGTCATCGCTTTCCAGCCGCAGCGCGATGGCGTGCATGTCGACGTCGGCACGGCGCGGCTCCAGGATGAAGCGCAGCTGCGCGCCTGGCGCCAGCGCATGTTTTTCCTCGAAGCGCTTGACGCCCTTGAGCATGGCACTGTAGGGCTTCCAGTCCGGGTCGCGGATGCCCTTTACATTGACGGACGCCGCGACATCCTGAGCGGATGGCTCCGTGGCTTGCGCCGTATCCGCCTGGGCCTGTACCGCGGCGCCGTATAAACACAGCATAAGACCAGCTATTGCACGCATATTCATCCTGTTCATTTGAATCCCAAGTAATCTCACCTTGGCAGAGTGTAGAAAAAAACACAGGCGCCAGGTGGTTTTTAAGACAGGATGTCAATCGGGATGAATGGAGTGCTTGAAATCGCGTTTATCCGGATTCACCATCAATGATCCGCAGCTTGCACGGCGGCGCCCGATGTGACCAGGACTTCATGTTCATAGGCGCCCAGATGGCCGTAATGGCCTTTGGGACTGAGATAACCGGCAATATGCACGCGCGGCTGCTCATAGCTTGAATTGGGCGCCACCAGGCCGACGTCCCGCCACCCGACGCTGCCGAAGGAGTTGAACCACCATGCTCTGGCGTCAAGGTCGAGATCAGTATGGGCCGGTTGGAAAACGCTCTTTTCAAAGCCCCGCGACCAGACGCCATCGCGCTCGATGGCACGGTAGCCATAGCCTGCCATGATGTTGGTCCGTTCGGACGGATGATCGCGCCAATAGCGTTGGCCATTCACGTAGGCATCACGCATGGCGGCCGATTGCGTCACGATGCCGCCTGAGGGATGGGTCAAGCCTTGAAAGAACCATTGCGCGTAGTCGGCTGGCGGCGTGGATGCTTGCTTGTCCGCCGCCTGTGTTTGCGCAAACGCATGGGCATATTCAAGAACGATATCGGGAATATTCGCTGCGCTCGCCTTGCCGGCAAGGACAGTCAACAGCAGGAGTGTCGAGATAGATCGCAGCATCGCTTTGCACCTTTCTACTGATTAATACCTATGCCGGCGCCAGCCATTCCATCTTCTGCACCTGGATATGCGGATGGCTTTCCAGCGCTTCCCACTCCGGCAAAAAGACAAAGCCCTGTTTCCGGTAAAACGCGGCGGCGCGTGCATTTTCCGGCGCCACGTCGAGCACTGCCGACAGCGCATTGTTTCACGGCGTCGACCAGGCCCTGCGCCACGGCCATGCCCCGATATTCGCGATGCACCCACATGGCGATCAGGTGGCACTCGCCATTGCCGGCCACCACTTGCGCGGCCAGGCCGATGGGGTGTTCTCCGCCAAAGGCGAGGAAAAACGTGCGCTGGGGCGTGCTGGTGGCGCGCTGCTGCCAGTCGGCATCGGAAAAACCGGCGGCGCTGGCGTGGCTGGCGCCAAAGGCCGTGGGCGCGTCGAGCAGGGCGGCCAGACGCGTGGACTTCAGTGCCGGCCAGTCGGCGGCAGTGGTGGGGTGTATCAGCATGCTCAATTGAAGACGATCGCCGTCTTGTGCTCGATGCTGAGCCGGCATGCCTCGTACGCGGCCAGCCAGGCGACCAGTTCGCGCTCCAGGCCGTCCTCCGCGTCGATGCGCGCATTGATGCGGGCCGCTTCTTCATCGCTCAGTTCGTTACCCAGCAGGAAGATGCCCAGCGCGGGCGCGACCGTGACCAGTTCAGCGCGCAGGCTGTACGAGGAGCCCAGCATGCCACCCAGCAGCGCGTGTTCCTCATCGGCAAAAATGACTTCCTCGAAGACCAGGGGGAAATAAAAACCTTCGCAATCGGAATGGCAGATCAGGTGGCTGTCAAAGTCATCTTGCGCGGCATCGAGCACCGGATCCTCGCTTGCATCCTCGCCGTCGGCCAGTGGCGTGGCACGCCATTGCGCATCGAGGCGCGCATGGGCATACGCGCGGCGCAGCGTGTGCAGGAAGCTGTATGGAAAGGAATCGAGCATGACGCGCGAGTCCAGTTGCGGCAGCGCAGCTGGTTCGTTGTGCTGTGGCAATCCCGCCTTTTGCAGCAGCAGATTGGCTTCCTCCAAAGCGGTGACGAGCCACTGCGCGCCTTCCGGGTCTTCTTCCAGCAGGTCGGCAAGGGCGCCGACCGAAATTGCCAATCCCATCATGAACTCCTCTAGTTGCAGCTGCGCATCAGTCTAAACCATTTGCCTTTAATCATCATTTACGATTGATCCCACACTTCGATGGTCAGCAGCTGACCGGGCTTACAGGCGGCGATGCGGTCCTGGTGCACGGTAATGCAGCCGGGCCAGCCTGTGAGCCGGTCCTGCGGAAATTCGCCATCCTGCGCTTCGGCGATGCCCGCCTGCAGCAGGGGCACGACGACGTTCGCCAGCGCCGTGTAGCGGTTGGGAAAGCCGTTGAAAGCCAGCTGGGTTGCCTTGCCATCGTGGCACAGCTGGGCGATCCAGTCGGCGCCGAACAGGCCCGCTTCCCACGTGGCGAGAAAAGCGTCCTTGTTGACTTTCGTCATGTCGGCCATTTGCTCCGGCGTGTCTGTCGAGATAATGGTCCACCAGCCTGACATGGATTTTCCTTGTGAAAAGTAAAAAATTAACGGGTCATGGCGCGGCGCAGCAGGTAGCTGAGGCCATCGACGGCGGCCACCATCAGCAGCATGGCGACGATGACGGTAGCGGCGTTTTGCATCTGGAACAGCGACAGATGGTATTTCAGCATTTGCCCCAGGCCGCCAGCACCGACGACGCCGAGGATGGCGGCTGCGCGGATATTGTTTTCCCAGCGGTACAAGGTGTACGACATCATCTGCGGACCGCACTGGGGCAAGGTGGCGTACAGGAAGGCCACGGCAGGACGCGCGCCATTGATGCGCAAGGTGGTGGCCGGCAAGGGCGGGCAATTCTCAAACGCATCGGCAAACAACCGGCCCAGCACGCCCATCGTATGCAGCGCCAGCGCCAGGGTGCCCGCGAACGGGCCCAGGCCGGCGGCGATCAGCAGAATCGAAGCCCATACCAGTTCGGGAATCGAGCGCAGCACGTTGAGTATCGCGCGCGTGGCATTGCGCGCCAAGCGACCAAAGCGGCCGCTGGCGGGCAGGGCCAGCAGCGCGCCCACGAGTGCCGCGATCACCGTGCCGATGGCCGACATGGCCAGTGTCTCGAACGTGGCGACGCCCACTTTCATGAGGAAGTTCGGCGCCAGCTCGGGCGGGGCGAAGCCGTGCAGGAAGTCGGCGCTCGTGCGCACGGCGTCCGCGCTGAAGAACTCGCCCCATTTCAGGGGCAGGGTGGCGAAGCTGGCGATGACCAGCAGCAGCAAGCCGGCCAGCAAGGCCCAGGTCGACCACCGCACGGGCGATGGGGTGGGCAGCATGGCGTCAAGGTGATGCTTCATGCCAGCCTCCGGCGCAGCATGGCGGACACGGCGTCGGCGCCCGCCACCAGCAGCACGAACACCATCAGCATGGTGGCCAGTTCACTGCCCGCCATCATCTTCATCGATTCATCCATGCGCTGGCCCAGGCCGCCCGCGCCGACAAAACCCATGACGACGGAGCCGCGGATCGCGCATTCCCAGCGGTAAATCGTGTATGACACCAGTTCGGCGGCCGATTCGGGCAGGGCGCCGTACAGCAAGGCTTGTAATCTGCCGCTGCCATTGTGGAGCAGGGCGTTGCAGGCGGACGCATCCGACGATTCAAGGATTTCCGCGTAGACCTTGCCCAGCATGCCGCAATAGGTGAGCGCAATGGCGATCACGCCCGCCGTCGGTCCCAGGCCGACGATGCGCACCAACAGCAAGGCCCAGACCAGTTCCGGCACGCTGCGCAGCAGCACCAGCAGCGCGCGCACGGCGTGGCGCACGCTGGCAGCCAGCGGCGACACTCGGCCAGAGCCGATGCGCGAAATCGACAGCCGCTCCGTCACCAGCAGTGTCAATGGAATGGCGCCCAGCATGGCCAGCGCCATGCCGGCCGTGGCCATGGCTATGGTTTCCCAGCTGGATACGGCTACCAGTTGCAGGAATTCCAGCGAGTGGGCGGGTGGCACGAAGCTGGCGATGAATTGCCAGGTGGCGGCCAGGCTTTGCGCATCCCATAAAATCCACGGCTTGAATTCGGCCTGTACCAGCATCGGCCACAGCACGAGCAGCACGACGGCGCCGCCGGTCAGGCGGCCGCGCCAGGCGGGGTCGCGTGGCATGGCGGCGCTCTTCAGCAAAGGGGCCTCGCGGCGTCCAGCTTCGTTTCCACGGCCTCGAATTGCGGAGCGGGATCGGCCTTGTTGCGGTACAGTTCGGCGATCATCGCGTCGCTGACCTTGGCGCCAGGCAAGTCGAAGACAATCTCGCCATCGCGCAGGGCGACGATGCGCGTAAAGCAGGCGCGGGCGATTTCCACCTGGTGCAGGCTGCAGATCAGGGTGGCGTTGCGTTCCGTTGCTTCGGCCTGCAGCACATGGATCGTCTGCAAAGCCAGTGTGGGGTCGAGCGCGGACAAGGGTTCGTCGACAAGGAACACCTCCGCGTTCGACACGAGCGCGCGGGCCATGCCGCAGCGCTGGCGTTCGCCGCCGGACAGGCGGTCGACACGCGCATACAGTTTATCCTGCAGGTTGAATTTACCGAGGGCTTCCCACGCGGCGCGCGGATCGGCCGGCGCCAGCAGCGAGCGGATAGCCGTCCACAAACTCCATTGCGGCAAGCGGCCCGCCAGCACGGCGTTGACGACCCGCTGGCGCGGCGGCAGCGGCGGCGTCTGCGGTGCCAGGAACAGGCGCGCGCGCAAGCGGTGGCGCGCGGCGCTGGCGACTTGCCAGGGTGAAGTGCCAAGAATGTTCAATGTACCCGATTCCGGGCGCAGCGCGCAGGCCAGGGTGTGCAGCAAGCTGGTCTTGCCAGCGCCGGAAGGGCCGATCAGGGCGATCTGTTCACCTTGGGCCACGTCCAGGCTGAGTTCGCGCAGGGCCAGCGCATTGCCGGGCGCACCCGCGTGGTGGACGCTGACCTTGTGAAGTTGGAATGTCATGCGATGTTTCGGTTTTTTTTGGGGCGGTGTCGGATTACACGGCTGCGCCGCTAATCCGACCTACGCCATACAACGGACAGCGTAGGTCGGATTAGTCCGCAGGACGTAATCCGACAGGTTCGGCAATAAAGTTACTTCAACAGCTTCGCATCGCGCGCGGCCGCTTCGATATCCTTGTAGTTCTCGGCCTTGGTCGGGATGAACTTGGTGGCGCGCTGCAATTCGAGGATTTCCTTGCCTTCAGTCGTCGATGGGTCCAGCGCCAGGAAGGCGTCCGTCAGTTTCTTGCGCACGGCGGGGTTCATGTCGGCGCGCACGCTCCAGTTGTAGTCGTAGTAGCCTGGTGTCGTGTAGAACACGCGCACCTTGCTTGGGTCGACCTTTTTCGCTTCGACCAGTTTTTCCCAAACAGAAATGTTCAAGGTGCCCGCATCGACCTTGCCGCCGGCCACTGCCGCCACGGTGGCGTCATGCGCGCCGGAAAACGCGATGCGCTTCATGTCCGTGTCAGGATTGATCTTGGCTGCCAGCAAGTAGTAGCGTGGCATCAAGTGGCCCGAGGTCGACGATTCCGAGCCGAACGTGAAATTCTTGCCTTTCAGGTCGGACAACTGGTTGATGTCCTTGCTGGTGGTCACAAAAACCGAGCGGAATTTCGTGTCTTCCTCGCGCTGCACCAGCGGGACGATCTTGCCGCCGCTGCGCACGTTCGCTTGCACGAAGGTAAAACCGCCGAACCAGACCATGTCGAGCTTGTTATTGATCAAGCCTTCCACGGAGGCCGCATAATCGGTGACAGGCGTGAATTCCACCTTCATGCCCAGCTTTTTCTCCAGGTAGCTGCCCAGCGGCTTGAACTTGCGCTGCAATTCCGTCGGCGCTTCGTCGGGAATGGCGGACACGCGCAACACTTGCTGCGCTTGCGCCAGGCCGCTGTGGATGGCCAGGGTGGCGGCGACGGTGGCCAGGATGGCGGGAAATTTCGAGAATGTGGTCATGGGACTGCCTTTAAAAAATTGTTCATTAAAATACGGAAACCCCGGTCGTGCCTTCCAGCACGTCGCCAATCACTGTGGCGTCGGCAAAACCTTCTGCGCGGAAAATCGCCAGCACTTGCTCGACGGCTTCCGGCGCGCAGGCCACCAGCAGGGGGCCGGCCGTTTGCGGGTCCGTCAGAATCGCCTTGTCGATGGCGCTCAGGCTGTCGGCCAGCGCCACTTGCGCGCCATATCCCTGCCAGTTGCGGCCGGAGGCGCCCGTGATGTTGCCGTTTTGCGCCAGTTGCTGCACTTGCGGCAGCAGCGGCACGGCATCCATGGCGATACGCGCCTGCAACTTGGCGCCGCGCGCCAGTTCCAGGGTATGGCCCAGCAAGCCGAAGCCCGTCACGTCCGTCAGCGCATGCACGCCATCGAGCAGGGCCAGCTTCTTGCCCGGGGTATTCAATTTGGTGGTGTTGTCGATCAGGGAAGCGTAACCGCCCGCATCGAGCGCATTCTTCTTCAGCGCGGCCGACAGGATGCCCACGCCGATCGGCTTGCCCAATACCAGTTTGTCGCCGGCGCGTGCGCCCGCGTTGCGCTTCACTTGCGACGGGTGGACCAGGCCCAGCACGACGAGGCCATAGATCGGTTCGACGGAATCGATGGTGTGGCCGCCCGCGATGGGAATGCCGGCCTGGGCGCAGATGGTTTCGCCACCTTTTAATATGAGGCCGATGGTTTCCACCGGCAGCTTGTTGATCGGCATGCCGACCAGGGCCAAGGCCATGATGGGCGTGCCGCCCATGGCGTACACGTCGGAAATGGCGTTCGTGGCGGCGATGCGGCCGAAGTCGAACGGATCGTCGACGATGGGCATGAAGAAATCCGTCGTGGCGATCAGTGCCTGCTCGTCGTTGAGCTGGTAGACGGCCGCATCATCCGAGGTTTCTATGCCGACCAGCAATTCCTTCGGCAGGGGAAAGCCGCCGCTGCCCTTTAAAATGTCGGCCAGCACGCCCGGTGCAATTTTGCAGCCGCAGCCGCCGCCATGGGCAAATTCGGTCAATCGGATCGGTGTATTAGGTGTTGCTGCGCTATCGGACATGGTCTTCATCCTGCTGAAATAGGTAATTGGGTGGCAAGCCAGGCATCACGCGGCGCTGGCGGTACGGTTGCCGCCGACGATAGCACATAATGCGCGTGCGGCTTGCTCAAAGGCATGTTCTGAAATATCGGGCAGCACCAGCGGCGTCGCCTGGGCGTAGCGGCTGAAGTTGCGGGCGATCGACTGGCGGTAGACGGGGTCGTAATGCTGGACCAGCAATTCTTCCACCAGCTCGGCCATGCGGCCAGAGGTGGCCAGTTGCTGCCAGTGGGCAATTTTTTCCTTGCCATGCAGCTGCGTCAGCAGGGCCAGCTGCACGTTCAGGCGGGCCGGGTCGCCGACGAAATGCGCATAGTCCTGCATCAGCAATTGCACGCGCTGGTCCGTGGCCAGGAGCACGTCCGTGCAATCGGCCGCGCGCATCTTTTCCATCAGCGCATCGGGCACGCGCAAACGGCCCACTTTCTTGCTTTCCGATTCGATGAACACGGGCAGCTGCGGGTCGAAAGTGTGCAGTTGCTGCCACAGCGCGCTTTCAAACGCTTTTTGCGATGGCTGGTCTTCCTCGGGCAAGCCGCCCAGCACGGAACCGCGGTGGGCCGCCAATTGCTCCAGGTCGATCACTTGCGCGCCTTGCGTGTCCAGCACTTGCAGCAAGCGGCTCTTGCCGCTGCCCGTGGGGCCGCACAGCACATTGATGAAGTCGAAGCGCTCGGGCAGGGTGGCCAGCTCGGCGTTCACGTGGCGCCGGTAATCCTTGTAGCCGCCCTCGAGCTGCGTGACGGGCCAGCCGATGCGCGCGAGGATGTGCGCCATGGCGCCGCTGCGGTTGCCGCCGCGCCAGCAATAGACGAGCGGTTTCCAGTGCTGCGGATGACCGAGCAAACCGTCTTCGATATGCCGCGCAATATTCTTCGCCACCAGCGCCGCGCCCAGTTTTTTTGCCTCGAAGGCGCTCGTCTGTTTATATAAGGTGCCCACGCGCACGCGCTGTTCGTCGTCGAGCACGGGCAGGTTGATGGCGCCCGGCAAGTGGTCTTCCGCGAACTCGGACGGGCTGCGCACATCGATGATGGCATCGAACTCGCTCAAGCGGGGCAGGATATCGCTGAAAGGCTGAACTGCGGGGTATTTCATCGTGGCGCGGGTGCTGGCAAGGGGAAAGACGTATTATCCCCGATAAACGCCCGTGCCGTCAGTCCCTGCAAGCAATGGACCTCAGGCGGCTCAAGCCGCATCCGTTCCCAGGGTGGCCAGTTCCGTGCTGGCGGCCGTCGCCATCAGGGCAATGACGACCGCGGCGTCGCCCGCGTCCAGGTCGCCGCTGACCTCGAGCAAGTCGCTGACGAGAAAATTGACGGCGTTGCGCACGCCTGAAATGCTGGCGGCGAGGCCCTGGCAATCCGTGCCCAGCTGCTGGCACGCCGCCTTCATGCCATTGAAGGCGCCGATCTGGCCATTCAAGCCGCCGATCTGGCCTTGCAGGTCGCTGACATCGGACTTCCATTTCAAGTACAGGCCCAGCGCCACGGCCAGGCCGACGAGGCCGAACGGACCCAGCGCCAGCAGATAGTAATAGCGCTTCTGCGCCGCATCGAGTTCGCTTTGCGCGTCGCCCAGTTGCCCCTGCAAGGCCGTGACCTGGCTTTGCAAGCCCGCTTCGACACCGGCAAGCTGGTTGAAATAGCCCATCAATTGCGCCGTTTGCGCCGTCAGCGTGCCGGCCGTGCCGTTGGCCGTGCCTTGCAGCTGCTGTGCCTGCTGTTGCAGGGCCGACATCGCCGCCTTGATATCGGGCAGCGGCGCTTGCGCCGCCAGCATGCTTTGTACTTGCGCCAGCTGCGGCGTTGCCGTCTGGACGAAGGCGGCAACAGCCTGTTGCAGCGCGCGCGTCTGCGTCACCATGGGCTGGATCAAGGCGTTGCAGCCGGCCTGGATCTGCTGGGCGGCTGGCGGCAAGCCACCAAGGGCCGCGATCTGCTGCTGCGCGGCCAGCAGGTTGGCGAGGGTTTGCGTCAGCAGGCCGGCCATGGCGCTCACGCCGCCGCGGCAACGGCCGCTTCGCCCACCGTCTGGCCCTTGGGTGCGACGATGCTGGTGACGCCCGTCATCTGGCCCTTGATGGTGGTGATGTCCGTGGTGACGGCTTGCATTTCCGTGTTGGCGGCCGTCAGGAACAGGGTGCGGATGGTGTCCGTGTTTTGTATGCCTTGCTGCAGGTCGCTGATCAGGCTGCCCAGGTCGCTGCTGAGAAATTCCCACGCGTTTTCCATCTGCGTGGCCGATTGCACGGCCGCCTGCACCTGGTTCGACAGGCTGGCATAGCCGCTGCTGATGCCGGTGGCCAGCTTGACTTCGGCCGTCAGCGACGCTTCCTGTCCCAGCAGGGTCGCCTTTTCATCGTTGAGGTTTTTCAGGGTGATGGCCGACGCCACTTCGCCGCCTATACCGGCGGCCACGACGGCAACACCGGCCACCACGAGCGGCGTCGACGTGCCTGCCGTGACGAAATCGGCCACGCCGCCGACGACGACCATGAAGGTGCCGCCCACGATGGCCAGCCCGCTCAGCACGGTGCCGGCAATGGCGCCGTCGATCTGTCCCTGGATGGTACCGAGCTGGCTGTTGATGGAGCTGAGCACGCCATTGTCGCCATTCACGGCCGCGTTCAAGTCGCTGACGGTGGTGGAAAACGAGGCGGAATCCGTGGTCAGGTTGTCGTGCAAGGTCTGCAGGGCGCTGACGACGCCATTCGCGGCCGTCTGGTATTGCTGGGATTGCTGTTGCAGCGCCGTCAGGGTAGCGATCCATTGCGCCTCCGTCGAGCCGGTTGGCAAGGCCGTCAGCACGGCGTTGTTGAGCGCGTAGTAATTGCCGATATTGGCGATGTTGGCAATGATCGTGGGCTGGATGACATTCAGGTAGGCCGTGGCGTGGGTTTGCGCCTGGCTCAGGCCATCGTTGATTTGCGACTGGTATTTCAGCAAATTGGCGTCGCCCGAAAAATCCACGCTGGGCTGCTCGTTGATGCTGTTGGCGTAGGTTTGTATCAGCAGCGCTTGTGAACACTGCGATTTGTTGGCGGTGCTGATGCCTTGTGCTGCCTGGTTTTGATTCGACATGCGCGGCTCCTGGTCGGATGGGTCATTGTGTGGGCGGTCGGATAAACAAGCGGTGGCGCACCGTTCAGGAAGCGCCTGTCATGGCTTGCTCCAGCGGCGCCAAGCTGGCGGCCAGCAGCTGCCACGCCGTGTTGGCGTAGTCGAGCTGCCCGCCCAGCGTTTCGGTGTCGGCGCTGCTGGCCATGCCGGCGACGGCATCGGCAAAGGCGGCCAGACCGGCGCTGATGCCCGTCGCTGGCGGTGCTTGCGGCGACTGGCCCCAGTCCTCGGCCAGTACCTGGGCCGTGTCGAGTGCGTTGTGAAAGGCGCTGCTGAACTGGCTGTTCTGTACCTGCACCACCTTGGCCACGGCCACCAGCGCATCGGCGCCGGCCAGCTGC
Organism: Janthinobacterium sp. HH104; assembly: GCF_001758715.1. Lineage (NCBI taxonomy): Bacteria > Pseudomonadati > Pseudomonadota > Betaproteobacteria > Burkholderiales > Oxalobacteraceae > Janthinobacterium > Janthinobacterium sp. HH104. The sequence continues at coordinate 21,391 of NZ_LRIB01000024.1, forward strand.
TGGTAGGCGCTGGCCAGCAGGGCATTGTTGGCGTTCAGGGCCGCGCGGGCCTGGGCCGTTTCGGCCACGCCCTGTTCCGCCGCATCGATGCCTTGCACCACGAAGTCGCCCGATGGCGCGGTCTTTCCATCACCCTGGGCATCGCTGATGGTGGTCATGGTCTTGACGATCAATTCCGTCACGGCAGCGCCCGTCTTGTTGGCACCGGCGACGATATCGGCGATATTCGTGTTGATGGCGGCTTTCAGCTGGTCGATGCTGGCCGATGACGCGCTGGCGGCGGCGCCGAGGGCGGCGATGGTGGCGGACAGCGCCGTATTGAAGCCCGCGTTGAGCGGCGCCAGTTCGCCGGCGCTGACGCGCATGTCGCCCGTCAGCGCCTGGGCTTGCTGGTTGATGTGCCCCGATTGCACGGCCAGTTGCCGGTAGACCTGCGCGATGTCGGCGCGTGTGCCGGCATCCAGCGCCGCTTGCGCCAGCCGGGGCCGTTGCAGCTGGTAGGCGGCGTTCCATAGCGCGGCAAAGGCCGTCGCCTGGCTCAGCAAACCGATGTAGGCGGGCAAGATGCGGTCGCCGGCGGTCATCGCGCGGCTCTTCATTTGCGACTGGAACTGGCTGACCTGGTAGGCCAGGCCGGCATCGACTTGGGCATCAAGGTCGAGATTGGCCTGCTGCTCCAGCAGATCGGCGGCCGTCTGCGTGAACAGGAACTGGTCGCTGGCGGAAAAATAGTCGACTTGCAGGGCCTGCGGCCCTGGATTGGATGTGCTTGCCATAGGGTTTCCGGGAGGGTGGGCGAACGGGAGTCCGCACACTATCGCCCAACCCGCGCTTGCCGCTTTGACCTGCCGCAATCGAGCCGAGGGAACGTTAAGCTAGCAAGCGCCCCAGCAGCGGCGCCAGCAGCACCGTCACGACACCGGAAAAAATCATCGTCAGGCTGGCCACGGCGCCTTCTTCCGTGCCGATCCGGCGCGCCACGGACAAGCCAAAGCCGTGCGCAGCCGCGCCATACGGCGCGCCACGGGCGATGCGCATGCGCAAGGGCAGCAGTTTCAGCAGCGGTTTGCCCAGCATCAGGCCGAACAGGCCCGTCATGACGACGAAGATGCCCGTCAGCTGGGCCGAGCCGCCCATATGGCGCGACGCTTCCAGCGCGAACGGTGTCGAGACAGATCTGGCCAGCAGGCTGCGCGCCATGTCGCCATGCACGCCCAGCAAGCGGTCCAGCAGCAGGGTGGCGGCGACCGACGCGACGATGCCGGCGCAGCTGCCCAGCGACAGGGCCAGCCAGTGCTTGCGGATCAGCTTGCGCTCCTGGAAGATCGGGAGCGCGAAGGCGATGGTGGCCGGTCCCAGCAGCCACGGCAGCCAGTGCGTCTCGCCGAAATACGTGGCGAACGGCGTCGAGGTGGCCTGCACGATGACGATCAGTAACGCCGAGGTGCAGATGGCGGGCGTGAGCAAAAAGTGCGGATGGCGGCGGTGCAGCGCCTGGTTGGCGTAGAACAGCACCAGGGTCAGCAGCAAGAACAGCAGGGACAGGAGCACGGTATTCATGCCTGCGCCCTCGCTGCGCGCTGGCGCAGCAGTTTGTGCAGGCGCAACTTGCGTTCATAGCGGCACACCCATTCCACGGTGAAGGCCGTGGCCAGCATCACGCTGGCAAAGCCCAAACCGATATTTACGAACAGCATTACACCCTGTGACTTCAACAGCTGAGTAAATTGCACCACGGACACGACCAGCGGGATAAAGAACAGCAGCATATTGGCCAGCAGCCAGTTCGCGCCCAGTTCGATGGCGGCGGGCCGCACCCAGCCTGCCAGCAGCAAGGCCACCAGCACGAACAGACCCACGACGCCGCCGGAAAACGGCAAGTGCAGGGCGGAGGCGGCCTCGTCGGCCAGCCACCAGGCGGCGATCAAGATGCCCACTTGCCACACGGTCTGCGCGGGCTGGCGCCAGGCAGGGACGGAGAGTGGGGCGGTAGTGGAATAAGGGACGGCTTTCACGGCAGGCTTTCTAGCGGCAAGGGGAAGGTTTCATTGTAGGGACCCCGCATCAAAAGATAAAATGACTTAAACTCATGATTATCATTCGAGTTTGGAATGCATCATGGATATCCGCTCCCTGCGCTACTTTGTCGAAGTGGTCGAGCAAGCCAGTTTTACGCGCGCGGCCGCCAGGCTGCACGTGACGCAGCCCACCGTCAGCAAGATGGTCGCCCAGCTGGAACAGTCGCTGGACCTGGCCTTGCTGGACCGCGCGGGCAAGCGCTTTACCCTGACGGACGCGGGCAAGGTGGTGCTGTCGCGCGCGCATGAATTGCTGGCCCTGCACGCGGAACTGAAGGTGGAATTGCGCGACTTGCAGCAGCTGGAACGGGGGGAACTGCGCGTTGGCGTGTCGCCGCAGACGCACTCGACCCTGGCGCCGTGGCTGGCCGAGTACCATCAGCGCTATCCCGGTATCGAGCTGAAGATGTATGAAAGCGGCACACAGGCGATCGAGCGCGACTTGCGCACCGGCACGGTGGAACTGGGCACCATGCTCGACTACCCGGGCAATGCGGCCACGTGGCAGGATTTCGAAGCCTTGCCCCTCGTGCGCTCGCCGCTGTGCCTGCTGGCCGCGCCCGGCTCGCCGTGGCAGGGGCGCGCTTCCGTGGCCCTGGCCGAGCTGGCCGACAGTCCCTTCATTTTCTACGGCGCCGCGTTTGCCTTGAACGACATCGTGCTCGACGCCTGCCAGCGGGCCGGTTTCGCCCCGCGCATCACGGGCCGCAGCGGGCAGTGGGATTTCATTGCCTCGCTGGTGCAGCTGGGCGTGGGCATATGCCTGCTGCCGAAGATGTATTGCGATACCCTGGATCAAACGCAATTTACAGTCATTCCCCTCGATGGTCCCCCTGTGGAGTGGAATCTGATGCTGGCCTGGCGCCGCGGAGGGCGGCTGTCGTTTGCCGCCCGCGCCTGGCTCGAGCTCGTCAGGGTGCGCATGGCGCAGCCCGGGCGATTACAATAGCCGCTCGCCAACCACCGCCAAGCATATGAAGAACACAGGTAAAACCAGACTGAAACGCACGGCAGGCTCGCTGCTGCTGGGATTGTTATGCACGGTGGGACTGATGAGCGAAATGGGCTATGCCCAGGCCGCCATCCCCGTGTATGGCTATTTCGTCAAGAATACCTATCCGCACGACCCCCAAGCATTTACCCAGGGTTTGCTGTTCAAGGATGGCCATCTGTATGAAAGCACGGGCCAGAACGGCCAGTCTTCCTTGCGCAAGGTGGAATTGGCGACGGGCAAGGTGCTGCAGAAAAGCATGCTCGACAAAAAGGTATTCGGCGAAGGCATCACGGACGTGGGCGATGAAATCCTGGGCCTGACCTGGGTGTCGAAGACCGGCTATGTGTTCGACCAGAAAACCTTCAAGCTCAAGCGCACCTTCAGCTACCAGGGCGAAGGCTGGGGCCTGGCCAGCGATGGCAAGTTCGTCTACATGAGCGACGGCAGCTCCGCCATCCGCGTGCTCAATCCGAAAACCCTGGCCGAGGTGCGCCGCTTCGAGGTGAAGGCGGAAGGCCGTGCCATCGAGCGCCTGAACGAACTGGAAATAGTCGACGGCGAGCTGTACGCCAATGTGTGGGGCGCGGACGTGATCGCCCGCATCGATCCGGCCAGCGGTAAAGTTGTCGGCTGGATCGACCTGACAGGCTTGCTGCCGCCGGAACAGCGGGGCACGGCCAATCCCGATGCCGTGCTCAACGGTATCGCCTGGGATGCACGGGGCAAACGCTTGTTTGTCACGGGCAAACTGTGGCCGAAGCTGTTCGAGATCGAGCTGATCGAAATCCAGCGCCGTTGATGTTTCCAATTGGGCAGTGTTGCTGGCGAGGAATCGTTTAGAATTCTGATTCTTCGCCCAGTGCGACCTTTACAGGATGCCATGCTGTCCCTCTCTTTATGCCGCCTGGCGGCCGCCGCCAGCCTGCTTGCCGCCATCTGGCCCGCCGCACAGGCGCAGACGCCCAACATGCCGGTGGTCAGGCAATACGGCGACTTTGCCGTCACGAATGGCCGTTACGACGCTCTCGTCACCTTGTCTTTCCGCCGGCACGGCTACTGGCCCGGCGGCGCGCGCGAAGTGGTGGAAGTGCGGCCCATCAAGGCCACGCGCGAAGGCCAGCCCATGCTGCTGGCCTTTACCAAGGGCTATACGGGCCAGGGCACGATACTGATCGGCGTGCAGAATGGCGAACCGCTGATGCGCCCCATCAGTCCCTTGCAGCGCGACAATATGGTGCGCACGGAGCGCGACCCCGAATGGGGCGTGCCGCAGCCGGGCCGTCCCGAGATGCTGCTGTTTCCCCGCGACGGCCGCGCGCTCGATACGGGCACGGGCGAGCTGCTGTGGTTTGACGTGCCGGGCAACGTCAGCGGCGACTATCCGCGTGCCATGCTGGTTTCCGTCTCGCCCGACGGGCGGCGCGGCGCCTATCTGACGAATGCGCTGACGAAGGTGGGGATCATCGTTGCCACGCGCGATGACGGCGTGGCTGGCGTGCTGGCCTTGCCGCCAGACACCTATCAACGGTGGCTCAAACCTTTGTCTGATGCCGCTTCCGCGCAGGCGAGCGCTGCCATCAAGGCGGGCAAGGGCCGCACGGATTCGATCCGTATCCGGCGCGAGCTGGAACTGGCCTGGTTCGGCCAGCAATTTCAATGGAAACAAGGCAAGAACGGCTTGCAAGTGACGGGGCTGGGCCTCATTTCCGCGCCGCCGGAAGGAAAACAGCCATGACAATATCTAAACTGATCGCCGGCTGCTGCGCCGCCTCCTTGCTGGCCGGCTGCGTGCACGGCGAAACGTTCCCCAAGGATTATCTGGCGCAAGATATCGACAAGCAACAAGCCTTGCTGGAACTGGACGTGGTCTTCGGCAAAGAGCCCGATGACAAGCTGACGTCGCGCACGACGGCGCGCAATACCGTCGAGTACACGGGCGCGCCGCATATCGTCGTGCCGTTTTACCAGAAGGGACTCGGCTTCGACCAGGGGTTTGCCGGCACCTATATCTTTGGCGTCGTGTATCCGGTTGCCAAGGTCGAGACGGCCACGGCCAGCAGCCGCGTATTTGGCCAGAAACTGGATGGCCAGCAGGCGGGCAACCCGCGCTACCGCTTCCGTGTGCCTGGCAAGGCGCAGTGGAACAGCAATGAAACCTTCATGCTGAGCTTTGAGCGCAAGGGCCGCCGCGAAGAAATCACTTTCCGCTTCAGCAACGAGCAAAGCTGCTCATCCGCCTTCCTGGCCACCACGCCACACTATGGTTTTCCCATCAAGGTCGTCGCCACGTTCAAGGACAACAAAGGTTGTCTGAAAGTATGCGACAGCCGCGAACAGTGGCCCGGCTTTTGCGCCTTCCAGCCGCCGCCGGCCGCCTGACTATCACCATGCAAGCCACGCGCCGGCACCTGCCGGTGCGGCGCTTATACACGCACAGCTTTTGCCGATTCTATTCAATTGTCATCGAATGGCAGCTGAAAACGCCTATTTTCACGGTGTAAGGCGGTCTGCATTGACCCTTGATCAGCGCATAAATCTTGCCGCAAAAGTATCTTTCCCAGGCGTATGATTTCTTGCCGTAATCAGCGCGCGCAGATGGCGCGGTGCGGCCCGATATCCGAAACGCATCCTTCCTGTGGAGAGACAGAATGAAAATGCCCGTTTTAGGAAGCACCCAGCCCGCCATCAGCAACCGTCCGCTCGACATGCTGGCCACCGACACGGCCGCCGTGCGCGCCATCGCCCAGGCGGCCGTCAGCGTGGAGCTGTTCACCATTCCCCTGTACATGGCCACCATGTACTCGATCCAGGGCACGCACCAGATCAACTCGAAAGGCATCACGTATTACGAAGGCCGCCAGTGGCCGGGCATGGGCACCACGGCCCGCCCCGAACTGGCCGAGCAGAAAGCCTTCAATATCATCTTCAGCGTCTTCATCCAGGAAATGCTGCACTTGCAGATGGCGGCCAACCTGGCCACGGCCATCGGCACGGCGCCGTGCTTCACGGGGTCGGAGCTGCAATCGCAGGACCACGGCTGGACCTGCTATGGCGAGCACTGCACCGTGATCCCGCACATCGTCGACTTGCAGGACACGTCCGGCTACCGCCACGTGCGCGTCAACCTGGAAGAACTGAACGACAACCAGTGTGACCTGTTCCTCGCCATCGAGCAACCGGAACAGCAGGCCCGCGCCCAGCTGGCCGAGTTCGACAGCCAGGATCACACGAAATACTTCCCGGAAGTGCCGCTGCCGGGCTGGACGCCGGGCAAGCACGTGCACGATCTGCCCCTGTTCGGCACCATCGGCTACATGTACGAATGCTATGCGCGCTATATCAGCATCGAATACACGGATGGCCAGACTCTGTGGCAAAAACTGTTCGTCAACGGCTCGGTGCAGCAAGACATGTTCAACAGCCGGGTCCAGGGCCATGCGCGGGCGGAATTTCCCCGCTTCGACACCTGCTTCGGCCCGCAGGACCAGGATGGCGGCCAGACGGGTTCGTTCAACAAGGCCATCGATATGATGGCGGCCATCACGGACCAGGGCGAGGGCAGCGAAGCGGCCATCCAGCGCTACCGGCGCGACGCGGCGCAGCGCCTGATGGCCGTGCAGCCCGACTACCGCGAAGACCTGGCCGCCTTGCAGTGCGATTACCCGTCCTACGCGAACAATGGCAAGGACGCCGAATCGCGCGACGCCCAGGCGCGCCACGACAGCGCCCCGTTCGACCATTACGAGCGCTTCGGTCACGTGAAAGCCATGCTGCCCGTGAAGACCTGGGCCGGCTGGCACAGGGAAGGCCAGCGCTGGAGCGAAGCCATGCTGACCAACGAGCGCTACAATCCGGCCACCGCACCGAAGAACATCCCCGCGCCGGCCGACGTGGCGGGCGCCCTGAACCGTCTGAAGGATACCAGCGGCACCCTAGGAATGCTGAGCACGGTGGCCACGGGCGCCATCTACGGCATCACTTCCGTGCTGGACCAGTACTGGCTGAACCAGCAACTGGACTTCCCGTATCCGTCGATGGTGGGCGCGGGCGACCGCATGGCCATCTGCTGGGCCGTGCTGGGCCAGGCACCGAACCTGGCGACGGGCGTGCCGCTGGCCGACAAGAGCGTGCTGTACCACGCCTGCCAGGGCATGCACCTGGAGGGCGAAGCGCCGTCCACCTGCGCCGCGCTGGCCGTCTACCATACGTGCCGCGGCTCCAACGGCTGCCACGCCCAGGGCGGCTGCGGCTTTGCCCAGGCCGACACGGGCGGCTCCTCCTGCGGCCATTCGGTCAAGGCCGCCGCAGCGCCGGGCTCGCCATGCTATGTGCCGCCACCTCCGCCGGCGGACGATAAAGTCTACAGCGCGCCCAGCGACAACAAATGCGCGAGCTTCGGCGGCTGCGCCGTGCCGATTTCGGCCTCGCAGCTGTATCCGAACACCACGGGCAAGGAACCGCCCGAGCCCGCCACCATGACCCTGTACGATTTCGGTCCCGCGCCCGAGCACCGCAGCAAGCCTCTGGGCCAGAGCATGAGCTTTACGCTGGGCGACAACGTTTACGACAAGGCCTGGGAAGCCTACGGCAAGGTGATGGCGGCGCGCGGCACGCCGGTGGGAGCGCCGCCGGCGCCCACCGACCTGCGCCTGGCCTTGCCACCGTCGACCTGATGCGGGGCATCCTGCACGAGGCGCGGCCGCGCCTGGGCCTGCCGAACCTGGGCCTGGGCGTGGGGCTGCGCCCGCCGCACTACGAGCACATCCTGCGCCACGGGCCGCAGGTGGACTGGTTCGAGATCATCAGCGAAAATTTCATCGACAACCACGGCTATGCGCGCCACGTGCTCGAGCAGGTGGCGGCGCAGGTGCCCATCGTCATGCATGGCGTGTCGCTGTCGATCGGCAGCAGCGATCCCCTGAGCCTGGCCTACCTGCGCAAGCTGCGCCAGCTGGCCGCCGAGATCCGGCCCATGTGGATTTCCGACCACCTGTGCTGGACGGGCGCCGCCTCGCTCAACAGCCACGACCTGCTGCCGCTGCCGCTGGACGAGGCCAGCCTGCGCCACGTGGGCGCGCGCGTGCGGCAGGTGCAGGAATTCCTCGGCCGGCCCCTGATCCTGGAAAACCCCAGCACCTACGTGGAGTTTGCCCAGTCCAGCATGCCGGAATGGGAATTCCTGGGGCGCCTGGCCGAGGACACGGGCTGCGGGCTATTGCTCGACGTCAATAATGTTCACGTCAGTGCGCATAACCACGGCTATGACGCGGCCGCCTACATCCGCCAGCTGCCGCACGACCACATCGTGCAGATCCACCTGGCCGGGCCGACCGTCTGCGGCGCGATGCTGATCGATACCCACGATGCGCCCGTGCCGGCCGCCGTCTGGCGCCTGTACGCGCTGGCGCAGCAGCTGACGGGCGGCGTGTCGGCCCTGCTGGAATGGGATGCGGAGATTCCCCCGTATCCGCAACTGCTGGTCGAACTGGACAAGGCGCGCGCGGCGGTGCGGGGCGAATTTACGGACGCCGCGCCAGCCAAGGTTGCCGCCGCCGTCTCCACGCCGCTGGGCTTTCACCTGGAGGCGGCCCATGCGCCGTAACGGCCTGCCTCTGGCGCAATTGCAGGCGTGGTTCCTGACGGCCATGACGGCGCCCGGCGGCGCCGTGCACGGCGCGCAGCTGGCCAGCGAGCGCCACGGCCTGACGCAGGAGCAAGTGCTAAAACGGGCGCGGGGCGGGCCGGCGCCGCTGCACATCCATGCGGACGGCTACGTGCAGCGCCTGCTCGAATGCCTGCAGGCCGACTATCCCGTCTTGCGCAAGGTGATGGGCGACGAGCTGTTCGCGTTCTTTGCCCGCGCCTATGTGTGGCGCCACCCGTCCGCTTCGCCTACCTTGTATGACCTGGGCGGCGGTTTTGCCGATTTTCTCGCCGCCAGCCAGCGTGGCGCCGGGGCACAGGGAGACGCCTTGCGCTTTGCCGTCGAACTGGCGCAGCTGGAGCGGGCGCGCAGCGAAGCGGGCAGGGCGCCGGGGCTGGAAAAACGGCCGCCGCCAATCTTGCCTTCCGGCCTGGACTTGATGCTGGGAATGGCGCCGGCCTGGCGCCTGGCGCCGTGCACGCGGCTGCTGGCGCTGTCGTTCCCCCTGTGTGCTTTCTGGCAGCAGGCGCAAGCGGCGCCCGACGACGCCGTGCCGGCCCAGCCCGTGGCCGCTCCCGCCTTTGTCGCCATCTCGCGCCTGCATTACCGGCTTGCCATGCAGGAGTTGCCGCCGTGGCAGTTCTACTGCCTGCAAGCGCTGGCCGGCGGCGCGCCGCTCGCGCAATGCGCGCGGCAGGCGGCGCAGTCCAGTGGCAGGGCGCCGGACGAAGTGCTGGCCGACACGATGCTGTGGCTGCCGATGGCGGCCGCGGCGGGGCTGGTCGCGGTCGATGCGTGAGCGGACGGCGGCGCACGCAAAAAAGGCCGATGAAAATCGGCCTCGATGGTCAGTACAAGTATTGCTTAACGGTAAAACGCTTCGACTTTGCCCTTGAGCTTGATCTGCAGCGGACGGCCGCGGCGGTCGAGCGACTTGGTGGAAGCGACCTTGATCCAGCGTTCGCTGATGCAATATTCTTCCACGTCAAGACGTTCCTTGTCGTTGAAGCGGATGCCGACGTCGTTCTCGAACACGGCTGCAACGTGATAAGGGCTGCTAGGGTCGATCGACAGGCGATCGGGCAATGGGGGTAAGGTGGTGGTATCGTTCATGGCCGTCATTATCGCCCAGAATGCGGTTACAGACAACGGCCTTTCGCGTGCCGGCTATCTGGCCGGACGCGAAATGGCGGGTTCGGCCGTGTGCGTGGAGGGTGACGGTAGTGATGAGGAACCGTGCTGCGTTCCCGTCGGGTCGGCCAGCTGAATGGTCGTGCCGTGCTGCCAGGCATCGGCCCCGTCTATGATGGCGGGCGCGGCGATATCGGCCCGCTGGCGGCGTTTTTCGGCCGAATCGATGCGGAAACGGCGGTCGCGCGCGGCAACCATGGCGGCGTCGGCCTGGCCATCGTTTGTGAATCCCATCATCAGTTGCGGCACGCCCAAGGGCAAGGTCTTGTGTACATCCGTGTGCCACGTATGCCAGGTCTTGCCATACGTGGCGACGAGTTTTTGCATCAAGGCCTTCTCGGCCACGGCGGGAATGCCGGGGGCGATCAGCTGGCCTGATTTGACTTCATGCACGTGGCTGTGCCACAGCGCTTTTTCCGCCGCGGGCAAACCTTCGTACAGCCTGGCGCTGACGATGTATTCGACGCCCATCAGCTTGGCATCTTTGACATTGCCATCGTAGATCACACATTGGATCAGTTCTTCATTGACGATGGCGCAATAATGATGCGCTTCCATCTGGCCGCGCAGATTGCCATTATAGAAATGAAAACCGTCAAGATAGGCGTTCAGCGCCGCAATCGGCGGCCGGGCTTGCAATGCGTCGGCGCCCGCGTCCAGCACGCGCGTGGAGACCCCGGCCGGTGCGCCCGGAGCCTCCACGTTTGATGCCGTATTCCTGGCGCCGCAGGCGGCAAGGCCCATGGCCAGCCCGGCGCACAGCATGGCCGTCAGTGCTTTCATGTTGAGAAGGCGCCTCTGGCCATGCCACCGGGATCAGGATTTGTCGTCATTCTTGTGGCTTTGACGTCCCGCTTCCACGTGCTGCTCATGCGTGCCGCCGCGCGTGCCGGTGCCGGAACCAGATTGCTGGCCCGACTGTTGGCCCGATTGCTGCGAGCCCGATTGCTTGTCGCCGTCATTCTTGTGGCTTTGGCGTCCCGCCTCGACATGCTGCTCGTGCGTGCCACCCTGGGTACCGCCCGACGATTGGCGGGTGCCGGACTGTTTGTCCGACTGCTGGCTGCCCGATTGGCCCGATTGCTGTTTGTCCGATTGGCCGCCCGATTTGTCGTTGCTGTTCGAAGTCATGGTCATGTCCCCTATGGTTGGTTTGCGTAATCATCCGGTTCAACATTGGCTGCACCGTTGAGACCATTCTCGCTGCCTGCGTCGGGCTTAGCCATAGGGACACGACTTGTCGCCACGTAGGAAAACTCCGTGGTGGATGACAACCATTTCTACATTGCTACTACAGATGCCGCGTTTCCTGCGGCGGCGCATTCCACTCGTCATGCCGGCCATCGACAAAGGTGACGGGCACTTGCGCCAGCTCGGCCGCCGATGCGTCATCAAGGCAGTTGACGCCGATGCCGACGAACGGGCCGCTGCGGGGCGAATCGCCGCGGCCAAACGGGCGCACGCCGCAATGGCGGCAAAAATAATGGCGCTCGCGGCGAGCGCCGAAACGGTATTCGCTCAACTCGCCTTCACCGGCCAGCAGGCGAAAATCCGCGGGCGGGACCAGGCTGGCCCAGCAGCGGATTTTCAGGCAGTAGGAACAGTTGCAGCGCAGGCTGGGGGCCGCCAGGTCGATCTCGGCCGCAAAGCGCACGACGCCGCAGTGGCAACTGCCATGGTAGGTTTTTTTCATGCAGCCCACTTTACAGGGTTGCCGTACTGTCATGCAACTGCTGGAATTGCGACAGCTGCTGTTGCATCAGCCGCGCATACTGGCCGCCCGCACGCAGCAGTTCGGCGTGCGTGCCTTGCTGGCAAATCCGGCCTTTGTCCATGACGATGATACGGTCCGCCTTGACGATCGTGGAAAAGCGGTGGGCGATGATGATCGTGGTGCGCCCTTGCATCAAGGTATCGAGCGCGAGCTGCACCTGCTGTTCGCTGGAGGCGTCGAGCGCGCTCGTCGCTTCGTCCAGGATGAGGATTTTCGGCGCGCGCAGGATGGCGCGGGCAATCGCGATACGCTGCTTCTGTCCGCCGGACAATTGCACGCCCCGTTCGCCCACGAGGGTCTCGTAGCCGTCCGGAAAGGCTGCAATAAAATCGTGGGCATGCGCCAGGCGCGCCGCCGCCACCATCGCTTCGCGCGCCACGACCCGGTCCGGCACGGCAAAGGCGATATTGTCGGCGATGCTGCCGGAAAACAGGGCCGGTTCCTGCTCCACCACGGCCATCTGGCGCCGCAGCTGCGTTACGCCCAGCACGTGCGCATCGATACCGTCGAACTGCAGGCTGCCCGCGTCTATCTGATAGTGGCCCAGCACCAGGCTGGCGATGGTGGACTTGCCCGCGCCCGAAGCGCCGACGAGGGCGATTTTCTCGCCCGCGCGAATGAACAGGCTGACGCCGTCGAGGGCCGTCACCTGCGTGCGCTCGGGATACGAAAAACGTACGTCGCGCAGCGCGATTTGGCCGGCCAGCGGCGGCTGCGGCGCAGCCTCGGGCACGGCGCGGTGGCTGCGCAGGATCTCGAAGATGCGGTCGGTCGAGCCCATCGTGCGCATCCACGTGTTCCAGAATTCGCTGATGGAGCCGGCCGTGTCCGTCACCATGCTGGCATAGATGACAAAGGCCGTCAGCTCGCCCACGCTCAAGCGGCCCTGGCCGATCAGGTGGGCGCCGAAGCACAAGGTGGTCAGCAGGGCAACGAAGGCGAGCAAGCCCTGCGCGCCCTGGAACACGGCCAGCAGCCGCGTGCCGGCCAATGACACGCCCAGCAGTTCGCGCATCGCTTGCGCGTAGCGCGCCATGGCGCCGCCTTGCTGGTTGAACGCCTGCACCAGGCGCGCATGGGCAAAGTATTCCTGCGCCACCTTGCCGCTGGCGGCCAGGGTGGCGGAAATGGCCCGCGCGCGCTGCCGGTAATTACTGCCTGATAACTTGCCCAGATACAGGCTGATGGGAATGAACAGGGCCAGCGGCAAGCTCAGCATGGGCGACAGATGCAGCAGCATGGCGATGCCGCCCAAAAACACGCACAGCGAGCGCAAGGCATTGGCCGCGCCGATCGTCAGGCTTTCATGCAGGGCCGACACGTCGGACGTGAGTCGGCTGTTCAGCTCGCCGCCATGGTGCTTGTCGAAAAAGGCGATGGGCTGGTTGATTACCACGTCGAACAAGCGCCGGCGCACGCCCATGACGATCATGTGGCCGCCCGATTGCAGCAGATAGAAGCGGGCGGCCGAGGCCAGCGCATACAGCAGGCTGAAGGCCAGCATGGCGGCCACCATGCCCGGCGTAACGCCGCGCCGCGTCAGTTCCGCCACGTTATCGATGAAATACGCGATGGCTTGCGGAAAGGCCAGCTGCGCACCCACGGTGAGGGCCATGCACAGCAGGCCGGCGGCGATGCGCCAGCGCACCGGGTACAGCAGGCGCAGGCGTTCCAGATGGGGGCCGATGTTTACATGGTTCATGCGGCGCGCTCCTGCGACGGTTCGGCGTTCAATTGTTCGGCCAGGGCCAGCCAGTCTTCATCGCCGATCAGGCCGGCCGCTTCCACCGTGCCCTCGTGATTGACGAACACATAGAAAGGCGAACTCATCAGCGGGTTCACGCACCGGTAATCGCGTAGCGTCAGCCGCGCCGTGGCTTCCCGCAAGATGCTACTGGGCAAAAAGGCGCGCAGCCGGCGGGCCGGTTCTTCACTGATCAGCCACAGGGCCAGGCCGGCGTCCCGCGCCAGCGGCAGCAGCTGTTCGATACCAGCCAGCTTTTCCGCGCATTTCGGACAACGGCTGGCCAAAAACAGCAGCACGGCCGCCTGGCCCGCGGCACCCGGCTGGAAACGCGCGCCGCCAGCCAGGGGACGGGCTTGCACTGCCGGCAGGGGCTCGCCCGGCACCAGCGCCGCAGGCGCGATGCGTTCGCGGCGGCTGGCGCGCAGCACGGCCAGGGTCAGCCAGATATTGCCGGCGAGGGCAAAGGCCAGCGCTGCCAGCACAAGTTGCAAGGTCGTATCATCCATCAGCCGGCCCTTGCCAACGTGGCGATGTCGTGCAGGGAAATCACGGCCACGCAGACGATGGCCGCCAGTCCGGCGGCCAGGACCGAGGTGGCGACGGGCAGGGATGCCGTCTGCTCGGATGCGAAATAGGCGCCGTTGATGCCGACCGCCAGCACGTTGCGCAGCAGGTCGTATTGCGAGACGGGCCGCGCCGCTTCGCCAAAGCAGCTGCAGCGCACCACGCTGTGCGTGAAGTAGCGCCAGGCCAGGACGGCCGTGAGGGTACTCAGCAGCACGAGCGACAGCAGCATCGGCAGCTGCGTGCCGCCCGCCAGCAGCCAGCCGGCCAGCAGCAGTTCCGCCGCCACCAGGGCTGGCGCAGCGAATTGGGCGGCGGCGGGCGGCACGCCGAACGAGGTGGCCAGGTTGCCGCGAAATTCCCTGTAGCTGCGCAGCTTGCCCACGCTGGCCGCCAGCAACAGCAAGGCGATGACATAGCGTGCGATATCGGACAAAAAGGGGAGTGCTGTCAGCATTGCGTGCTCCACAGCGGCGCAAAGCCGCCCGGACGCTGGCGCCGCAGCTGCACGCCGTCGCGCGACGCCAGCAGGGCATCGTTCCACGGTTCGTCTGGCGCGCTGCGCAGGGCGCCGCCTATGCTCGATTGCAACTGTGTCGAGATGGCCCAGCCCAGCCGTTCGGCATGGGCATCGCGCGTCATGTTCAAGCCCAACTGGGCCAGCTCTTCGCGCGTCAACGCATAGTTATGCGAGTGGTACCCGGTCACCAGTTGCGCGACGATGGCGCGCCGCGCTTCTGGCGTGGCATCGGGCAATTGCCAGGCCAGCAATTCCTCGCCGATCTGTGCCAGCTCCAGGGTGGTACGGTAAAAGGCCGTCAGGGAAGGGGGGAAGATGCTGCCGCACAGCAAGGACAGCGATTGCTGGCGCGCCTCGGCCGCATCGACGCCGAACCACTGCTGCGCCATGTCGCCGAATACCTTGATGTCCAGGCTGGACATGGAGCCGCCGTCGGCGCCATCGAGCTGCGGGTCGATGGGCGAGAACAGGGCGAGGTCGCCGGCGATGATGTCATCGGCGCCCAAGGCCAGCAGGGTGGCGGCCGACTGGCAGTGGAAGGGCACGATAAAGCTCAGGTGGCGGGCATGCTGGCGCAGCAGAAGGGCGATGCGCCGCGCCGCGTTGACGATGCCGCCGCGGCCGTGCAGCACCACGTCGAGGCGCGCCACGGGGCCGATGCCCTGGCACAGTTCATACAGGGCGGGCAGCAGTTCCATGTCCAGGTGCGAGGCGGCCAGGACGATGGCACGGCTGTCGCGCGCCAGTTCCAGTTCGCGCAGCTGGACGGGGATCTGGTTCAGGTCTGGCTGCGGCATACGGCTCCTTCGATCAGGGTTGTGGCCACGCTTTCCAGCATGGTCAAGGCAGGCACCAGTTGTTGCACATACAAAAATTGACCAACAGGGTTGTTTTCCAGGAAAACGTACTCGCCGTCGGGCGTGACGATGAGATCGAGCGCGCCATACTCGAGGCCATAGCTGTGCACGAAAGCGAGGCAGCGCTGCTGTATTTCCGCTGGCAAGGTGCATGCTTCATAGCGGATGGGGGCTGACATATCGCGCGAATCGATGGCCGTGCGCGCATCATCCTGGGAATACAGACGCGCGGCAAACAGTTGCTTGCCGATCACGGTGATGCGCAGTTCGTATTGCTTGGCTATATATTCCTGGAACTGGCAGCTCAGTTCGCTGACCGCGTCCAAGCTGTCCAGCATGGCATCGTCGACAATGGTGGTGCCGATGCCGGCGCTGACCCTGTCAACGTCCTCGACCGTTTCGGCGGCCAGGCTGGGCGTGGACATGCTCTTGAAAATGATGGGCCCGTTGATGGCCGCGCGGAAAGCGCGCACGTCGTCGGGCACATTGGTAATCACGGTGGCGGGCACGCGAAAGCCCATGCGCGCGGCGCGCGCAAGCTGTTCGCCTTTCCATTGGGCGCCGCGCAGGGCCAGCGGATGGCTGAGCCAGTAGCAATCGAGCCCGTACAGCACGCTGAAGACGGCTTGCTCCGTTTCCAGCTGGGCGTAGGCGCGTTCCTGCAGCGTCAGGTCGGCGCTGGCGTAGGCATAGTCGGCCGCCTTGCGCAGCCAGACGGCGCCCACCTGCTGCAAGTCAAGCCAGTCGCCATCGGGCAAACGGCGCAGGCGCGCACTGGCGCGGCCGTCCTGCTGGCGCTGGCACAGCTGGTAATCGCGGGGAAAGGCGTCAAGATCGATACGGAAGGGGGCATGGCCGCGCGCGGCGAGGATGGCTACGACCAGGTCGGCGTGCAGATCGCCGCTATGGCTGATAATCAAAACCTTTTTGTGCATGTAGGGAGGCCTGCGGTAAGGGAAGGTGAAAAGCCTTGCCGTGGCAAGGCTGGTTCAACGTATCAGCAGAACTCGCCGCCGTCACTCGAGCCGATGCGCGAATAGCGGTATTGTTCCTCGCTGTCGACTGCCGTGCAGCCGGCTACGGCAACACCGTCGCGTACCTTCCAGGGCGCAGGACGGGCCGGCTTTTCCTCTTCCTTCTTTTCCGCCAGTTTGAATGCGAACAGCTTGGGTTCTTTTTTATCGAGCATGGAATCCTCTATTAATGGTTGTGTTTCGATTTTTACCAATAACTGCTTATAAAAATGAAATCTCCAATTGAAAGGTGTTTATATATTCATTGGGCGCAGAAAAGCCGCGCCAACGGCGCCAGTTTGAATATAGGGAAATATAATGCAACCCGACGCCAGGCAGGGGTTATGGCATGCCGGGGATCAGCAATACTGGCCGCTGTCGTTCGGCCTGAGGCGGGAAGAGTCGCGATATTGATCATTCGTGCCGACGGCGGTGCAACCGGCCACGGCGACGCCGTCGCGCACTTTCCAGGCAGTTGCGGGCGCCGCCTGTTTTTGTACCTGTTTTTCAGCCAGTTTGAATGCGAACAATTTGGTTTGATTTTGCATTGTACTATCCTCTTGTGATGGTTAAGTACTGCTTGCACTGTATGCCATGGTCTATGGCCATTCGATATTAGCGCCGGAATAAATAAGCGTCAATTGAAAATCAATCGTATTCGCGATTATCTTTTGGGAATACTCACCAAATATCACGCGGTCCATTTATATTATTGCAGTGCGATAAATAATAAGGATTGCGTTTTAAATGAACGGCAATCGGTCTGATTATGGATGGCAAACGGATAGCCTAGGCGCGCGGCCACGCGCTATAATGGCGCCTGTTGAATGGACAGGGCAGGAGCCACATGATGGAAATGGCAGTTACCGACAGCCTGCGTCAGCTGGCATACGCGCAAGCCGCAGCCTTCGTGCAGACGCTCGACGGGCGCGATCCTGTTGCGCTGCAACGCGACTGGGGCCTGTCGCCGGGCGTGGCCGACGAAATCATCGAAATGCTCAACAGCTATTTTGCGGCGGACCAGGCATTGTCACTGGCGCCGCTGGCGCAAGCTTTCGTATCGGGCAAGGGCGGCCGTCCCGCCGTCGACGTGTATGCCACTGATGCGGGACCGCTGGGCCTGGAATGCCGGCTGCTGGCCAATGGCAAGCCTGGCGAAGCGATCCTGCACCTGGAAATGTCCGGCCACGATGGCGCGCTGCGCCTCCATTACCGCTATATCGGATCCTGAGAACAAGATGATGAAGAACCTGACTGAACTGATCAGCGAAAAACAGCAGCGCATCTGCGACAAATTCGGCTTGCCGGCGCAGGTGCCCGAACCCATGGTGGCCCTGGCCACCGGCAGCCTGGCGCAGTCGCCCATCTACGGCACGCGCATCGAGCTGCCGGAAAATGGCACGATCAGCTGGTTTATCCATTGCGGTGAACACGACGACGCCAGCGGCTTTTACCAGCCCCTGCATGCGGAACACCTGCACGAGATGCTGCCGCAGGTGGTCGATTACCTGGCCTTGCCCAGCGGTGCCAAGTTCATTCTCGACCGGGAAGGGTACGAGGATGTGTGGCTGGACGAGTAACTTTCTGACTGGCAAGATTATCGTTGACGTTGACAAATAGGTATGGGATGCTGCGGTTCCGTTTTCTCTTGCCGAAAGCCGCATCGTGAAGCCATGCCTGCCGTCCGTCCTGCTCGTCATGGCGCTTGCCGCCAGCCCCACCAGCCATGCGCAGGCGTTCCCCGCGGAACATGATATTGCCACCTTCGTGCGCAGCGAAATGCAGGAGCGCCAGATTCCCGGTTTGCAACTGGCCGTGATACAGCATGGCAAGGTTGTGTTGAAGCGCAACTTCGGCCTGGCCAGTCTGCAATACCAGGTGCCCGTGACGGATACCAGCCTGTTTTCCATCAACTCGGCAACGAAAGCGTTTGCGGGCGTGGCCGTGATGCAGCTGGTGCAAGAGGGCAAGATCGACCTGGCCGCACCGGTCGGCCAGTACCTGACAGACTTGCCTGTCGCCTGGCAAGCCGTGACGGTGACCCAATTACTCAACCATACCTCGGGCTTGCCCGACGTGCTGGACCAGCGCAGCGGCAAGCTCGTGGGGCCGCTGCCGGACGACGCCGATGCGGCGTGGACAGCCGTGCAGGCGCTGCCCGTGGAAGCCCCGCCAGGCCAGCGCTACCGCTACAACCAGACCAATTACGTCTTGCTGGCGCAATTGATCGAGCGCCAGGGCGGCCAGCCCTTTACCGCCTTCATCCAGCGCCGGCAGTTCGACGTGGCGGGCATGCGGCACAGCGGCTTTGGCGACGCGAAGGATGTGGTTGCCAACAAGGCCAGTTCCTACGTGCTGGACCGTAGCGGCAAGGGCTACCGCAACGTGATCGAAGACTTTCCCGTGTTCCTGCGCGCCGGGGCCGGCATCAACAGCAATGCGGGCGAACTGGCCAACTGGCTCATCGCGCTGCAGTCGGGACGCTTGCTGGCGCCCGCCGGTGTGGAACGGCTGTGGCAGCCGACCAGCTTGAATGACGGCAAGCCGGCGCCGTGGGCGCTGGGCTGGCCCACCATCGGCCGCGATGGCCACCGCGCCGTGGCCGGCATCGGCGGTGGCCGCTCGGCCTTTTATGTGTATCCGAACGATAGCCTGGCCGTCATTATCCTCAGCAACCTGGCCGGCGGCCAGCCGGAACAGCTGATCGATACCGTCGCCGGCTTCTATCTTCCCGCCCTGCGCCAGCAGCGCGGCGGCGCGTATGCCGCGCACTTGCTGCGCACGAAGGCGGCGAGCGCCGGTTTCGACGGGCTGGACAAGAAACTGGCGGCCATCCTGCGCCAGCACGGCTTGCCGGAACCCACGGAAGACGACTTGAACGCCTGGGGCTACCGCCTGCTGGGGCGGCAGCAGCCGAAACAGGCCGTGGCCGTCTTCCAGCTGGGTGTGCAACTGTACCCGCAAGGGGCGAATGGCCACGACAGCCTGGCCGAAGCCTACGAGGCGGACGGCGCCACGGCGCTGGCCGTCACGCATTACCGCCGTTCGCTGGAACTGGACGCGGGCAACACGCACGCCGTGGCGCGCCTGCGCGTGCTCGGTGCCAATTAGCGGGCTGCCTGGCCGTGCTCGGCCCCGTGCATGGCCAGGTAAGCGGCCAGGTTGTCATCGGCGATGCCCAGGGCGCGCAAGACTTCCCTGGTGAAGGTGACAGGCGCCGTGCCCGGTGCCGTGATGACGCGCTGGTCGGCCACGGCCCACGGCACGTCCTGGTACAGGGCCGCGCCCGCATAGCCCGTATCCGCCAGGTTATCGGCCGAATTCGAGGTGTGGCGCACGGTGTCGAGCACGCCCGCCTGCGCCAGCACGCGCGTGCCGTCGCAAATGCCGGCCAGCACCACGCCCTTGTCGCGGGCCGCGCGCAGCAGCGGGCCCAGGTCGGGCGCCTTGCCGCTTTGCCAGAAGCTGCCGCCACACACCATCAGCAAGTCGAGTTCGTCGAGCACGATCTCTTCGAGCGCCAGTTGCGGCGTGACCAGCATGCCGCCGGACGAGGTGACGGGCAAGCCGCCCGGCGTGGCGAACTGCGTGTAAAAGCCGTAGTACAGCCGCGCCGTGGAATTGAGCAGGGCGGTTTCCCAATCGGCAAAGTTCTCGGTCAGAATGGTGATGGCACGTGTCATGAAAAGTCCTGTCGCAGATGGAGATATCAATAGTACTGGCTTGCTAGCCAGCGGGTGCCGAAATCATAATAAAAAGTACTGACAATTTCTGTCAGGAGCGCGCAGGAAATGATGGCACAAGTTGATGGCACAAGTTGCAATGAAAAAGCCCGGCGCCGCCGCGGGAAGCGGCGGGGCCGGGCCCCTGTATTTGCTACGAGTTTGCTGCCGATTACTTCTCGGCGAACGCGCGCTCGACAACGAAGTCGCCAGGCGTCGAGGTATTGCCTTCCTTGAAGCCACGCGCTTCCAGCATTTCCTTCAGGTCGCGCAGCATGTCCGAGCTGCCGCAGATCATCACGCGGTCTTCGGCCGGGTTCAATGCCGGCACACCCAGGTCTTCGGCCAGCTTGCCGTTCTCGATCAGTTCCGTGATGCGGCCCATGTTGCGGAAGTCTTCGCGCGTCACGGTCGGGTAGTAGCGCAGCTTGTCGCTGACCATTTCGCCCAGGAACTCATGCTTCGGCAAATGCTCTTCCAGCAAGTCGTGGTAAGCCAGTTCATCGACCTGGCGCACGCCGTGCACGAGGATCAGCTGGTCAAAACGCTCGTAGATGTCCGGATCGCGCACGATGCTGAGGAAAGGCGCCAGGCCCGTGCCCGTCGACAGCATGTACAGGCGCTTGCCCGGCAGCAGGTAGTCGGATACCAGGGTGCCCGTCGGCTTGCGGCCGACGATGACGGTGTCGCCCACTTGCAAGTGTTGCAAGCGCGACGTCAATGGGCCGCCCGGCACCTTGATGCTGAAAAATTCCAGATGGTCTTCGTAATTGGCGCTGGCGATACTGTAGGCACGCAGCAAGGGCTTGCCGTCGACGCGCAGGCCGATCATGGTGAAATGGCCATTCGAGAAACGCAGCGACGGGTCGCGCGTGGTGGTAAAGGAGAACAGGGTATCCGTCCAGTGGTGCACGCTTAAAACGCGCTCTTCATTCATCGAACTCATAGTATGTGTTGGCTGGTCAAAAAAATGGTTAGTTGCTGGCAACTGCTGGCAAAAGTGAAACCCTGTGTAGGCCCAGACGCTATTGTACCGGCCTCCACACGAAATTGTTACCGTCTATCGCCGCCAATGCTGCCGCACGCGGTGCCAACATTATAGTGCGAATGGCAAGGCAGGGCTGGAATTGGCCCGGAAACGGGCCGTGGACATGCGGACTCTTGACCTGGCTCAGTTTTTTGCCGGGGGCGTCAAGACGCTGCCCGGCGCTGCCAGAACGGCGCATCGCGCCAGCGCTGCTCGGCGCCGTAGAAGCCGCGCCGCATCTGCAGATAGGTTTCAAACGCGGCGAAAACGCTGCGCCGGTAGCCGGCCGCCATGCCCCGGTCGCCGGCCAGATAAGCTTCCGCCACCCGCGCCGCATGGATGCCCGAGGCCATGGCCTGGCCGATGCCCAGCGACGAGATCGGGTCGAAGCAGGCGGCCGCGTCGCCCGCCGCCGTCCAGTTTTCATCGGCCGGCAGCGACGCCACCCGGCTGTGGATGGCGTAATGGCGCAGCGCGCTCGGCGGGGGCAGGCGCGCGAGGATATCGCCCACATGGCGCGTGCCCATGCCGGCCTCGCGCCAGGGCGCCGCTTCCTTCAGCCGCAGGCGCTTGAGGATGTCGGCATCCGTGATGAAGGCCAGCGCCACGCGCTCGCCCGGCAGGGGCGCGGCGTAATACCAGCCATGTTCCGTCGTTTCCACCAGGGTGCGGTGCGGCAGGAATTGCGGCTCGTCCAGCTGATAATAGGCGTACAGCGCCACCAGCGAGTCTTCCGTGTGGATCGGACGCTTGCGCTGGCGCACGATGGCCGCCTGCTTGCCGCTGCAATCGATCAGGTAGCGGGCCGTCAGGTCCGTTTCCTGCCCCTCGCTCGCCACGCGCAGACGCCACGGGTCGCCGTGTTCGAGCTGTACCAGTTGCGCCGGACGCAGCAACGCCACGCCCGCCAGGCGCGCCTGTTCGAGCAGGATGGCGTCATATTGCCGGCGGTCCAGGTGCAAGCCGTGGCCGTGGCTGCTGAAGACGGCTTCGCGCGACATCAGCTCCGCGCTGCCCCACGCGGCTGCATGGGAAAACGCGGGCAGCTGGGCGCCGTCCAGCAGGTCGCGGCCGACGCCCAGAAAGTCCAGCATCGAGAAGATGGACGACGATACCGTTTCGCCGGCCCGGTAATCGTCGAACAGCTGCTTTTCCAGCAAGGCGATGCGCAAGCCCGTGTAGCGGGCCAGGGTCAGGGCGGCGGCAGTGCCGGCGGCACCGCCGCCGACAATGACGACGTCGTAGTCGCGCGATGACGACGTGCTTGGCGTGACACTCAATGGGAAAACCGGCGCCGGTTGGCAGGCTGGATTTTCTTCGGCGTGTCGTGCACGGCCACTTGCGCGCCGCCAGTGGCAAACAGCTGCGATGCCTTCTCGGGCGCCGTCTGCGGATCTTCATCCTTGAGGAACCAGGCGGGCAGGTAGTTCGAATCGTCGCCCGTGATGAAGCTGCTGGCATTGCCGACCCCGACGCTGGCGGCCACGAACTTGGCGTGATTGCGCTCCTTTTCCACAAAATACGGGTACTGGCGGCCCGACTCGGCATCCTGGTTCTGGTTCACGATGAAACCGAGGTAGTGCCATGAGCTGATCATCTGCGAAAAACTGTTCATGCCGCGGCTGTACATCACCTGCATGCCGGCCGGCACGCCGGCGAGCGCCTGTTCTTCCTTGGTGGTGGCGCCATTGATCACGTTCCACGGGCTTTGCGGCGGCCACCAGTAGGCGTAATAGGTGGGCGGCACGGGGATGAGCGTGTCGGGATTCTTGACCAGGTCCGGATTGTCGAAGTTGATCATCTGCACGGAACAGTCATAGAAGTCGGCCTGCCACGGGATGGCCATGCGCTTGGTCAGGTCGCCCGGTTCGCAGCCGGTGCCGACGGTCGGGTCGTTCCAGTCCAGCGGTGCGCACTCGTCGCGGCCCGGCGACAGGCCGTTTTTTGCGTAGTCGGCATCCACGCGGTGCAGGATGGCGTACGGTTTCGCGTAGATGATGGGATTGCGCACGCTCCACGTCACTTCGATGCCGGGGCACATGGGTTCGCCCACGCAATTGCCGATGGCCGCCTGATCGAGCGGGTCGATGCCGGGCAAGGCCAGGCCCGGCGCATCGGCGGCGAATTTGCCGGCCGCCCATTGCTGCAGGGCAAAGTATTGCGTATCCGTCAGCACGGAAAACTTGCTGATGACGTTGTTGCGCACGGAATTGCTGCCCGAATTCAAGGGCACGAGAGGAATGCCGGCGGCGGGGTTCTCCGTGGTGGCTTCGCTGAACAATTGTCCGCCCTGGCCACCGGTGAATCCGGGCGCCTGTTCCTCCGTGCCGGGCCGGATGGCCGACGGCTTCCTGAAATAGCTGAAGAATTTTTCGCGCTGCGGCCGGTTCGCTTCCGACGCATCGGCCACGTCGAAGTTAGGGCGGATGAAGGCCGTCATCGACGGCACCGTCGCCACCCACTGGTAATCGCCTATCCTGGCAAGGAAGGGCTGAATGTCCTGCCCGTAATTGACGACATAGTCGGGATTCCAGCCATCGCTGCCGCTCCAGCGGGCCGTGTCGTAGGCCTCGGGCAGCGCGTTCTTGTATTTGATGGCCATGTCGGCCACGACGTCATCCCAGGTGGAAATATTCACCAGCTCGGGCGCGAACTTCGGCGAGCCGATGACGACCCAGGCTTTCAGTTCCACGGACGGGCTGCCATCCGTGAAATGGATGGTCGCGCTGACGGGGCCATCGCCCACGTCGTCATTCCACGTATCGCCGCCGC
This sequence comes from Janthinobacterium sp. HH104, assembly GCF_001758715.1. Taxonomy (NCBI): domain Bacteria; kingdom Pseudomonadati; phylum Pseudomonadota; class Betaproteobacteria; order Burkholderiales; family Oxalobacteraceae; genus Janthinobacterium; species Janthinobacterium sp. HH104. The sequence goes on from NZ_LRIB01000024.1 coordinate 45,294, forward strand.
CAAAGCCCGTGATGCTTTCGGAGCCGCCCGCGCGGCCATAGGCGCCGATCACCAGCAGGTTGCCGCGTGAATCCGTGCGCATTTCACCGAGCGTGCGCACCGGATAGCCTTGCGTGATGGCGTGCGGATCGGGGAAGGACACGTGCGCATAGGAACCGGCGCCATCCTTGTCGAAATGGGCCTTGCCCAGCGGCGCATCGAGTGTGCGCGGTCCCGGATCGACGATCAGTTTTTGCCGTGCCTCATCTCCCTTGACGGTGTCATTGCGCAGATTGGTCCAGGACGTGGGCGTCAGATTCCAGGCGGGCGGCGTCTTTTCCCAGGTTTCATAGCTGTTGTATGGGCCGAACATCAGGTCGCCCAGCAGGGGAATGAAGTTCCACCACGCTGCCTTCTTGTTTGCCACGTGCACCGTCCACTCGATCTTGGCAATGTTCGGGTCCTGCAGGTCGACGAGGACTTTTTCGCCGGGACGTCCCGCCACGGACTTGTAGATGCGGAAGCTGGCTGCCTGGCGCCGCACGCGGCCGGCCGCATCCTTGAATTGGGCAACGCGGACCGGCTTGCCATCGACGAGCTGCGGATCGTTGTTGCTGTCGACTTCGATCGGCAGCCCGCCGATCGTTTCCGGCGCCAGATAAAACGAATCATGGCTGTTGCCCACACGGGCAACGCCGATCGATGGGTGTATCGAGTACTGTTCCGTGCTATTCATCAAGTTTTCCCCTGAAAGGTTGGCAATCCTGGTGGCATATCTGGCGGCAGCTACGGGGAAAGATACAGAGAAAAATTGACAAAAAAGTCACCCATTGTCACTGCTCAACAATATTTACCGGCACTCTGATACCGCTCAAGTCAACGATTCGGAAATTTCCGGGCACGCGCAGGCGTAACGGAGCAGGGTAGTGGCGCATGAGCTTGTATGATGTTGCTAAAAAGAATTATCACCAATCCACGCGGGCGACCGCCCGCCAGGATGCCTGTCCAGCAAAGGAAATCATGATGTATAAAACAGTGCGCGACCTGTTCCTGCATTTCAAGGAAGCCGTCCCATTCCGCCTCGTCCCCGCCCTGATCTGCACGGCCTTGCTGGTGAGCATGCTCTTGCTGCCGGCGCCCGATGGCTTGACGCCCAAGGCCTGGGGCCTGGTGGCGATTTTCCTCACCACGATTCTGGCGATCATCCTGAAAGTCATGCCGATCGGCGTGATGGCCATGATGGCCATCGTCATCGTGTCCTTGTCGCAAGTGACGTCGACCTCGTCCAAGGGCGCCATCACGGATGCGCTCAGCAGTTTTTCGAATCCCTTGATCTGGCTGATCGTCGTGGCGATCCTGATTTCGCGCGGCCTGAAAAAGACGGGGCTGGGCAGCCGTATCGGCCTGCTGTTCATCTCGCTGCTGGGCAAGCGCACCATGGGCATTGGCTACGGCCTGGCCATCTGCGAACTGGTGCTGGCGCCCTTTACGCCCAGTAACACGGCGCGCGGCGGCGGCATCGTCCACCCCGTCATGAAATCGATCGCCAACGCCTTCGATTCCGACCCGGCCAAGGGCACGGAAAAGAAGGTCGGCACCTACCTGGCCCTCGTCAACTACCACGCCAACCCGATCACCTCGGCCATGTTCCTCACGGCCACGGCGCCGAACCCGCTCGTGGTCGACTTCGTGGCCAAGGCCAGCGGCCAGAGTTTCCACCTGACGTGGACCACCTGGGCCCTGTGCATGCTGCTGCCGGGCCTGGTCTGCCTGCTGGTGATGCCGCTGATTATCTACTGGCTGTCGCCGCCGGAACTCAAAGCCACGCCCGACGCCGTCACCTATGCCAAGGCGGAATTGAAAGGCATGGGCCCGCTGTCGCCGTCGGAAAAAGTCATGCTGGGCACCTTCGCCCTGTTGCTGCTGCTGTGGGCCAACGTGCCGGCCATGCTGTTCGGCCCCGCGTTTTCGCTCGATGCGACGGTGGTCGCCTTTGTCGGCTTGTTCGTGCTGATCATTACCGGCACCATCGATTGGGATGACGTCTTGTCGGAAAAGAGCGCCTGGGACACTTTGGTGTGGTTCGGCGCGCTCGTCATGATGGCCGAGCAGCTGAACAAGACGGGCGTGATCGCCTGGTTCTCGGCCGGCATGAAAGCGGCCATCGTCGCCAGCGGCATGGACTGGCTGCCGATCGCCGGCGTGCTCGTGCTGGTGTTTGTCTTCTCGCACTACTTCTTCGCCAGCACGACGGCCCACATCAGCGCCATGCTGCTGGCCTTCCTGACGGTGGGCCTGCACCTGATCCCGGCCGAATACCACGTGCCGTTCATGCTGATGATGACGGCCGGCTCGGCCATCATGATGACCCTGACGCACTACGCGACGGGCACTTCGCCCATCATCTTCGGCAGCGGCTTCGTGACGATGGGCAACTGGTGGAAAGTTGGCTTCATCATGTGCGTGATCGAATTGCTGATCTTTGCCGTCGTCGGCACGACGTGGTGGAAGGTGCTGGGCTACTGGTAATGCCAGCGGACAGCGGCCAGCCGCCCCGTCACGGCAGCTGGCCGCGCACGATGTGCAGCAGATACTCGCGCGCGGCGGCCCGTTCCATGCCTTTTTCCATCAGCGGCGGCAACAGCCGTTCAAACAGCTGACGCCGCTGCAGCGATGCCTCGGAGGTGTCGCGCCGGTCTGAAAAGAAATCCATCAGGGTCGAACCGCACAGGCAGTTGCGGTAGACCTCGACGATGGCCACGTTGTTGTCGTCGAAGCTTTGTTTCAGCCCCGAGACGTTCTGGCGCATCGATTGCGTCTGCAAAATGAAATCGTCCGCCGTGGCGAATTCGCGCCCGCAACAGGCGCAATGCTTGGGGAAGGCGGCTTCGGCCAGCGCCCGCAAGCCTTCGAAGAACAGCTGATCCTGCATGGCGGCTCCTGGTGGCGCGCTAGGCGGCACGGTTGCTGATCTCGATACCATGCGGGCCCACCGGTGGCCGCTGCACGCCCGATTCGAAGCGCACGAAGGCTTCGCGCAAATGGTCTTTCAGCAAGGTTTCGTCCCAGGGCTTGGTGATAAACTTGTACACCGAGCCCTCGTTGATGGCCGCCGTGACCGAATGCAGTTCCGGGTAGCCGGACAGCATCACGCGCACGATTTCCGGATAGATACCCTTGATGCGGCGCAAGAGCTCGTTGCCGGACATGCCCGGCATGCGCGCATCCGTGAGGATCACGCCCACGGCATGGGCGGCCACCAGTTCCAAGGCTTCCTGCGGCTTGCTGGTGCTGAGTATCTGGTAACCCTCCTTGCGCAGCGAGCGGCGCAGGGCGGACAGGATGTGCTCTTCGTCGTCCACCAGCAGCAGCACGCGCTGCGGCGTTTCGGCATGGCAGCTGTCGGGCGGCAAATGGGTGCCCGCATGCAACATCAGATCCATCTCGGCGCCGGGCAGCGGGCGGCTGAAATAATAGCCCTGCATGGCGTCGCACTGGTTGGTATTGAGAAATCCCAATTGTCCCTCCGTTTCCACGCCCTCGGCCACCGTCGTCATGTGCAGCGACTTGGCCATGGCGATGATGGAGCGGGTCAGCGACGCGCCATCCACGCTGTCGGTCACGTCGCGGATGAACGATTGATCGATCTTGACGACGTCGATGGGGAACTGCTTGAGGTAGGAAAGGCTCGAATAGCCGGTGCCGAAGTCGTCCAGCGACAAGGTCACGCCGATTTCCTTCAATTCTTCCAGCGCCTTCACCACGAGGTCGCGGTTCTGCATCAGCACGCTTTCCGTCAGCTCCAGCTCCAGGCAGTGGGCCGGCACGCCGCTGTCGGCCAGCACTTCGCGCACCAGTTGCGGCATGTCGACCTGGCGGAACTGGCGCGCCGACACGTTGACGGCTATCGTCAGGTGCGTAAAGCCGTAGGCATGCCAGACGCCCAGCTGCGCGCACGCCGTGCGCAGCACCCATTCGCCGATGGGCACGATCATGCCCGTTTCCTCGGCCAGGGGGATGAAGCGGTCCGGCGGCACCAGCCCGATGCCGTCGCGGCGCCAGCGCAGCAGCGCTTCCATGCCATAGATCTTGCCGCTGGTGAGGTCGACCTTGGGCTGGTAGTGCAATTCCAGCTCGCCCAGCGCCAGCGCCTGGTGCAGCGCGTGTTCGATTTCGGCCCGTTCCTCCACCAGCACGCCCATCTTGTGATTGTAGAACTGGTAGCCGTTGCGGCCCTTGTCCTTGGCGCTGTAGAGGGCCGCATCGGCCGTCTTGAGCAGCATGTCGCCGCTGTCGCCGTCGGACGGAAACACGCTGGCGCCGATGCTGGTGCTGATGTGCAGGGTATGTTCGCCCAGCACGAAAGGATCGGCGAACACCGCCAACACCTTTTTCACGATCTGTTCGGCCGTCTCGATGTCGGGCAGGTCCGTCAGCAGGATGACGAACTCGTCGCCGCCCTGGCGGGCCACGGTGTCGCCCTCGCGCACGGCCAGCTTCAGGCGCCGCGCCACTTCCCGCAGCAGCGCGTCGCCCACGGGATGGCCATAGCTGTCGTTGACGAACTTGAAACGGTCGAGGTCCATCATCAGGGTGGCCAGGTGCAAGCGGGTGCGGCGGGCATGGGCGATGGCCTGGCCGATGCGGTCGTTCAGCAATTGCCGGTTGGGCAAGTCCGTCAGCGCGTCGTGGTTGGCCAGGTATTCGATGCGCAATTCCTGCAGCTTGCGGTCCGTGATGTCCTGCACGGTACCGCGCATCAAGAGCACTTCGCGGCCTTCGCGCACGGCTTCGGCCTGGTGAAAGACGATGCACTCGCCGCCGTCCGGCCGCAGCACCTTGTGTTCGAGGCCATAGCTGGTGCCGCTCGCATGCAGCTCCATGAAGGCATCGAGCAGCAGGGGCCGCTGGTCTTCCGGCAGGCACTGCAGCAGGCGGTCGAAGCTGGTGGGGCCGGTATCGGCATCCAGGCCCAGAATGCGCAACAGCTCCGGCGACCAGTAGCCGTCGCCGCCGGCGACCCGGTATTCCCAGTTGCCGAGGCGGGCCAGCGCCTGCGCGTGGTTGAGGCTTTCCTGGATACGGCTCAATTCGGTGAGGGCGCTGCTGGCCCGCAGCAGATAGCGCAGCCGGTGCGCCAGCAGCCGCCATTGCATGGGCTTGGAAATGAAATCGCTGGCGCCCGCTTCCAGCGCCTGCTTGATGGAGTCGTCGTCGTCGTTGCCGGTCAGCACGACGATGGGCACGTGCGCGCCGCCGGGCAGACGGCGCAGCTGCTGGCAGCATTCGAAGCCGCTCATGCCGGGCATGGCGACGTCGAGCAGGATCAGGTCGGGCACGCCGCGCTGGAAGGCGGCCAGCGCTTCCAGGCCGCTGGCCGCTTCCTCGATGCGGAAGCCTTCCGGCTCCAGCGCTTCCGTCACGAGGATGCGCGTCATGGTGTCGTCGTCGACCACCAGGACCAGTGCTTGCGGGGGCAGTGCGGTATTCATATGGCTTCCTTCTCAATGGCCAGGGCGGCGAGGACACGGTCGAGCTCTTGCTGGATGCCGCGGATATGGTTGAGCGCGCTGCCGACGTCATTGCCGCGCGCGTATTGTTCGATTTCACGGCAGGTGGCCGACAAGCCCAGCGCGCCCACGTTGGCGCAGCTCGATTTGAGCGTATGCGCCGCCAGCTGCAGGGCTGCGGCATCGCTGGCCTCGGCGGCCACTTCCAGCTGGCCCAGCAGGCGCGGGGCGTCGCTGTAGAACAGGTCGATGATGCGCCCCAGCACGTCGGGACGGCCGGGACGCCGCATGGCGCGCAGGTTTTGCAGGGCGGCGGCGTCGAGGATGGCGGCTGATTCCACCGGCGCCACCTCCGTGGTTACTGTAGGCGTTTCCGCTGCGGCCGGCGCGGCCGGCGACGGACGCCAGCGGGCCAGGACTTCCAGCAGCGCGGCGCGCGTGTACGGCTTGGCCAGGTAGTCGTCCATGCCCGTGTCCAGGCACAGTTCGCGGTCGCCGAGGATGGCGTTGGCCGTCAGGGCAATGATGGGCGTGCGGCCTCGGCCTTGCTCGCTTTCCATGCGGCGCAAGCGCCGGGTAGCTTCAAAACCATCCATTTCCGGCATCTGGCAATCCATCAGGATCACGTCGAACGGGTAGCGCTCCCACAGGGCCAGCGCGCGCGCCCCGTTGTCGGCCGGCGTGGCTTCGTAGCCGCTATCTTCCAGCATGGCCAGGGCGATTTCCTGGTTGATCGCGTTGTCTTCCACCAGCAGCATGCGCAGCGGCGCCTGGCCCGCGGCCGCGGTGTCCGCTGGAGCGGGCAGGGCAGGCATGGCAGCACTCGTTGGCGCCAGGGTGCCGTAGCCGCAGACAGCTTCGATGCAGTGGCGCAGTTCCATCGCCCGCACGGGCTTGGTCAGGCAGTATTCCACGCCCAGCGCCGTCAGCTGGCGCAGCTCGGCCGAGGCGTCCAGCGAACTGAGCATGATAATTTTCAGGGCCGCCATGCCGGCGTCGGCCTTGATCGCGCGCACCAGCTCGGCGCCATCCATGACGGGCATGCGCATGTCGATGATGGCCAGGTCGAACGGGCGTGCGCCGCGCAGCGCGGCTTGCAGCAGGTCCAGCGCTTCGGCGCCGTCGGCGGCGCTGGCGGCGGCCATCTGCCACTCGATCGCGTGCTGCAGCAGGATGCTGCGGTTGGTGGCATGGTCGTCGACGACCAGCACGTTCAAGGCGGCCAGCGACACGCGCGGCGCCGCCGGTGGCGCGTCTTCGGGCGCCACGATGCCCACGGCGATGGTGACGGCGAAGCTGGAACCCTGGCCCGCCACGGATTTCAGCACAATGTTGCCACCCATCATTTCCACCAGCTGCTTGATGATGGCCAGGCCCAGTCCCGTGCCGCCGTATTTGCGCGAAGTGGTGCTGTCGGCCTGGCGGAAAGGCTGGAAGACGGCCGCTGCCGCTTCCGGCGCCATGCCGATGCCCGTGTCGCGTACTTCCAGGCGGATCTGGCCGGCGGCGGGGCAGCTGACATCGACGGAAATCTCGCCCCGTTCGGTGAACTTGGTGGCGTTATTGAGCAGGTTGGTGAGGATCTGGCGCAGGCGCACGGGGTCGCCGCGCACGTGCTGCGGCACGTCGGAGGCGATGCGGCAGGTAAATTCGATGGCCTTGCGCTGGATGCCGTTGGCAAACAGCGCCACGACATCGTCGATCACCTGGCGCAGGTCGAACGGGATATGTTCGAGCACCAGCTTGCCCGCCTCGATCTTGGAAAAGTCGAGGATGTCGTCGATGATGCTCAGCAGGCTTTCGCCCGAGCGGTGCACCGTGTGCACAAAACGCTGCTGCTTGGGACTCAGTTCCGTGCGCTGCAGCAATTCCGTCATGCCCAGCACGCCATTCATCGGCGTGCGGATCTCGTGGCTCATCTTGGCCAGGAATTCCGACTTGGCGCGGTTGGCGGCGTCGGCCTCGGCCTTGGCCTGCTTGAGCGCCAGGTCGCGCTGTTCCACGTGCTCGAGCATGCCGTTGAAGCCCTTGATCAATTGCCCCAGTTCATCGCTGCCATGCTGCGCCACGCGCACCGACAGCGCCTTGCCGCCGCGGATATGGGCAATCGCATGGGACAGGTGCGCCAGCGGCCTGGCGATGGACGCGCTGATCAGCCCCGTGATGGCCACGCAGGCCAGCAGCAGCACCAGCGCGATGCCGAGGATCAGCATGAAGGCATGGCGCACGCCATCGCGCACCTGGGTCACGGCGTCCTGCTGCTGCCCCGTGATGCGCGCCACCTGCTGCGTGGAATGGGCGGCCTGTTCGCGTTCGAAGGCCCGCACGTGGTCGATGGCCTCGCCAAGTGCCGCCTGGCTGTCCAGCACGCTGCCCTTGGCTTGCACCAGCCGCTGTCCCGACCGTTCCACCGCGTCCAGGTAGGTATCGACGCTGCGCGTTTCGGCCAGCAAGCCCAGCTGGCCTATGCTTTGCAGCAAGGTCTGCATGGTGCCCATGTCGCGGTGCAGTGCGCCGATGTGCTGCGCGATATCGGCGCCCAGGCGCGTGACGTCGCCGGCGGCCGTGGCGAGCATGACTTCGCCCACGTCGATGCTGATGGCGTCGACAGCCAGGTTGATTTCGCCGCTGGCGTCCTCGATGCGGGCCGAGGTGCGCATGTAGCGGTTGGCCTGCGCCAACCGGTCGCGTCCGATGGCCAGCTGCAGTTCGATGGGATCGAGTTCCTCGGCCAGACGCAGGAGAGCGGTGGCCAGGGTGGCGCTGACTTGCTCCTTGAGCGCGGCATAGTGCGCCTGCTGCGCCGCGCTGGCGCCGGCCTCGGCCAGCAGCCCGGCGCGCAAGGCCAGCAAGCCGGCGGCGGGATCGAGCATCTGGCGCGCCGTGGCCAGCAGTGTCGTTCGCAGCGCCTGCTGGGCGGGGCTGATGTCGCGCTCGCCGCTTCCCTGCAGATGGGCGACGGCCGCCGTCAGCCGTTCGCGCAAGGGTGCGATGCGGAAGCGGTTCTTCACGGCCTCCGTTTCGGCCAGCGCAATCTGCATGTCGAGGATGCTCTTGCGCAAGTCGGTCAGGTAGCGCGCGTTCTCGTTCAGGCGCTGGCTTTGCAGCTGCACTTCGGCTGCCGTGGCCTGGGCCTGGCTGTCGACCAGGCGTATCTTGCCGCGCGCGGCCTTGGCGGCGGCCTTGATCTGCGCCAGGACCTGGCCCATCTCCATCGCCTGCGCCTTGTAGTAGGCCTCGTTTTCCAGGCGCTTGCGCACGGCGACGCGCATGCGCTGGAATTCCTGTTCGAAGGCCGCGTGATAGCGGGCCGCCTGCGGCTCGCCGTGGCGCCGCAATTCATTGCGGATGCTCTCGGCGGCCTGGATATTGGCGACGATCTTGTCCGACACCTGTTCCAGCTGCGCCAGGTCTTGCGCCTTGCCCAGCTCGAAAAAATCCGAGGCCATGTCCTGCACGGTATAGCGCAGGCGCAACACGTCCGTGTACAGCGGCACGGTCCGGTCGGTCAAGCCATGCACATGGGTTTCGATGCCTTTCACCAGCAGCAGGCTGGCCGCCGCCATGGCCGCCACGCCGGCCAGCAGGACGCTGGTACTGATGATCAGCTTGGTCCTGATTTTCATGCCTGGCTCCAGGGCGGGCCGGAAAAGTGGGCGCGCATCACTTCGCGCCAGGCCCCGGGTCCGCCGGCACGATCTTGCCGTCGGCGATGCGGGTCAGGAAGACGGCCGTCGACGCCTGGTGGTTGTCGGGCCGCAGCGTCACCCGCATGCCGCCCAGATCGAGGCGGTCGAACGTTTCGAAGCTCTGGATCAGGCGCTCGCGCGTGAGGTCGCTGCCCGTGCGGCGCAGCGCCGCCACCATCAGGGTGGCCGAGATGCAGCCTTCGAAACTGACGAAAGACAGCCTGGCCGCCGGCACATGTTTGGCCAGCAGCGCGGCGCAGTCGGCGGCGATCGGCAACTGGCGGTCGTCCGGCAAGGGCACTACTTGCGAAATGACGATGTTGTTGCCTTCCGTGCCCAGCAGTTGCAGCAAGCTGTCCGTGCCGACAAACGATACCGTGGACAGGGCCGCCTTCAACCCCGCCTGGCTGGCTTCGCGCACGAACGCCGCCACCGGCGTGTAGGGGCCGGCCATGACCACCGCTTGCAGGTCGTGTCCGATCAGGGCCGCCAGTCCCGCCTTGACGGCCGTGGTGCCGCGCTGGAACGACCCCTTGGCGACGAGTTCCAGGCCGCGCCGTTGCAGGGCCCGCACGGTGCCGTCGAGCACGGCGTTGCCGAAACCGTCGTCCTGGTACAGCACGCCAAAGCGCTTGACGCCCCGGCTGGCGAAATACTGCACCAGGGCATCGGACTCATCGTCATAACTGGCGCGGAAGTTGATGATTTCATGCACCACGGGGCGGCGCAAGGTCATCGCGCCCGTAAACGCGCCCACCAGCGGCACCTTCATTTCCTGGACGATCGGTATGACGGCGTTGGTCGTGGGCGTCCCTACGTTGCCGAACAGGGCGAACACTTGTTTTTCCTCGACCAGCCTGAGCGTTTCGCTGATGGCGCGGTCCGGATCGTAGCCGTCATCGGCGACCACCAGCTCGATGCTGCGGCCATGGATGCCGCCGCGCTGGTTCGCTTCCTGGAACACGGCCGTTGCGCCGTCGAGCATGGCTTTCCCCAGCCCCGAGGCCGCGCCCGTTTGCGCATTGACCATGCCCAGACGGATGTGCGTCTCGGTGACGCCCGGTTCGGCGGCGTGGACCATGCCGGCCACGAGGGTGATAGCGAGCCAGCAGCATTCCGGGAAAACGCGCATGAGCTACCTTTATGGAGGTTGACCGGTATCAATTGGCACAGGGTTGACAACGAGTATGGAGCAAATTGCCAACGCAAAACTCACACATAGTCACAGTCATGGTCACGGCGCGGAAAGCAGGCCAGATACGCCTCAGGACACGGGCAGCTGCACCACCACCTTGCCCCGTGCACGGCCCTGCGCCAGATAAGCCAGCGCCTGTTTCGCCTCAAGAAAAGGAAACACACTGTCGATGACGGGGCGGATGGTTCCCGCCTCGATCAGGGCGGCGATCTGCGCCAGCTGGCCGCCGTCGGGACGCACGAAATGGAAGGCATAGCTGGCGCCGCGCCGCCGCGCCAGGCCGATGATCTTGCGGCTGAGCAAACCAAACACCAGTTTCAGCACCACGTTCATGCCGCGCGCGCGGGCAAAGGCGGCGTCCGGCGGACCGACCAGCGAAACGACGCGGCTGCCGGGCTTGACGATGTGCAAGGCTTTTTCCAGCCCGTCGCCGCGCACCGTGCCCAGCACGGCGTCGTAATCGCGCAGCACGTCCTCGAACGGCTGTTTCTTGTAGTCGATGACCTCATCGGCGCCCAGGCCGCGCACCAGTTCCACGTTCGCCGTGCTGGTGGTGGTGCCCACGCGGGCGCCCAGGTGCTTGGCCAGCTGGATGGCGAACGTGCCGATGCCGCCGGAACCGGCCGGGATGAACACTTTCTGGCCCGGCTTCAGCTGCATGCGCTCATGCATCGCTTGCCACGCCGTCAGGCCCACCATGGGAATCGACGCCGCCTGCACGAAATCGAGGTTGGCCGGTTTCAGCGCGGCCGCCTGTTCGGGCACGATGGCAAATTCGGCCAGGCTGCCGTGCGGGGTGTCGAAAATGCTCGCATACACGGCGTCGCCCACTGTAAAGCGCGTGACGCCGCTGCCCACGGCCACGACCACGCCGGCCAGGTCGCTGCCCAGGGTGGCCGGCAAGCGCGTTTTCAAGATCGGCTTGAAGTCGCCCTTCGGGATCAGGTTGTCGATGGGGTTCAGGCCGACGGCGTGCACCCGCACCAGCAATTCGCCGGGGCCGGGCGTGGGGCGGGGCAGTTCCGCAAACGCCGCATAATCGAGGCCGCCGTATTGTTTGAGTTGCAAAGCTTGCATGATGTTCTCTCTGTATGCTGAAAAGGCGCCGGCGCTCAGGCCAGGCGCAGGTCCTTGCGCAAGCCGGCATCCATCAGCGCGGCCGGCATGAAACGGCGCATCAGGCGCAAGCGCGCCGCCAGCGGCCCGGCCGTGTAGCGCAGCTTGGGCTTGCTTGTCTGCGCCGCCGCCAGGATGGTGTCGGCCACGATGGCCGGATCGTCGGCGCCGGCCATCAGCGTCTGCAGCCGGCTGGTGATGGCCGCGCTCACTTGCCGGTAGGCGGACAGCGGGGTATCGGGCGCCAGCAGATTGGCTTCGAACGTGGTTTTCGTGTAGGCCGGTTCGATGACGCTGGCGCGGATGCCCCAGCCGCGCACTTCATGGTCGAGTGATTCAGTGTAGCCCTCGATCGCGTGCTTGGTGGCGGAATACAGCGCACCGTAAGGCATGGGCAAAAAGCCCAGGACGGAACCGATATTGAGGATGCGCCCGCCACCTTGGGCCCGCATGTGCGGCAGCACGGCCAGGGTCATGCGCAGCACGCCATAGAAATTCGTGTCGAAGATGGCTTGCGCCTGCGCCACGCTGCTTTCCTCGGCGCCACCCGGGGCCACGCCGAAACCGGCGTTATTCACCAGCAGGTCGATGCGGCCTTCGCGCTGGATTACCTCTGCCACGGCGGCTGCGACGGAAGAGTCGCTGGTGACGTCGAGCGCCAGCATCGCATGACCGGCTGCGGCCGCTTGTCCGCCGCGGCGGCTGGTGCCGTACACCGTGTAGCCCGCTTGCGCCAGGCGCCGGGCCGTGGCCGCGCCGATGCCGGACGAGGCGCCGGTGACGAGGGCAATCTTCTTGTTATTCATGGCAATTCCTTCAGTGGTTGACAGCATTGGATATAGTATATGACGATCATCATATTTTTGTTTCAAAAAAAGCCCGGGACGGATCAAGGCCACGGGCAGGGCAATTAGCTAGGTGTTTGAAACTGCGCCAGGGTGGCCGCGCACAGCGCGTCCGACAGGGCCGGCTCGTCCACGGCGCGCGCGAGAATGGTGGTGCCGATCATGGCGCACACGGTCGCCATCGCTTGCGCATGCGCTTCGGGCTGGCCCCAGTTCGGCAACTGGCGCGCGAACAGGTCGATCATTTCCTTGATATGGATGGTGGCGGCACGCCGCACCTCGGGCGCCTGGCGCGGCATTTCCGAACCCAGCGCCGACACGGGGCAGCCCACCTCGATGGCGGCGATGTGTTCGGGCGACAGGTAGGCGGCCAGCATGGCCTGCAGCGCCTGGCCAGGCGCTGCAGGCCATGCTGGCCGCCTACCTGTCGCCCGAACACATCGCCGCCATCGAGGTGGGCTGCCCCGTGTCGGCGCTGGGTTCGGAAATGCCGCGCCAGGCGCCCGAGGTGCGGCGTGCCGCCACCATCCATATCAAGGAAATGATCGACCTGTTCGCGCGCCAGTTGCCGAACTGGGGCCAGCCCGAAGCGCATGCGCAAGCGATGGCGACCGTGTGCGCCATGATCGGCACCACCATTCTCGCGCGCGCCGTGGACGAGCCGGCCCTGTCGGACGCGCTGTGCGCGGCCACCCTGGCGCAGTTTCAAACACCTAGCTAATTGCCCTGCCCGTGGCCTTGATCCGTCCCGGGCTTTTTTTGAAACAAAAATATGATGATCGTCATATACTATATCCAATGCTGTCAACCACTGAAGGAATTGCCATGAATAACAAGAAGATTGCCCTCGTCACCGGCGCCTCGTCCGGCATCGGCGCGGCCACGGCCCGGCGCCTGGCGCAAGCGGGCTACACGGTGTACGGCACCAGCCGCCGCGGCGGACAAGCGGCCGCAGCCGGTCATGCGATGCTGGCGCTCGACGTCACCAGCGACTCTTCCGTCGCAGCCGCCGTGGCAGAGGTAATCCAGCGCGAAGGCCGCATCGACCTGCTGGTGAATAACGCCGGTTTCGGCGTGGCCCCGGGTGGCGCCGAGGAAAGCAGCGTGGCGCAGGCGCAAGCCATCTTCGACACGAATTTCTATGGCGTGCTGCGCATGACCCTGGCCGTGCTGCCGCACATGCGGGCCCAAGGTGGCGGGCGCATCCTCAATATCGGTTCCGTCCTGGGCTTTTTGCCCATGCCTTACGGTGCGCTGTATTCCGCCACCAAGCACGCGATCGAGGGCTACACTGAATCACTCGACCATGAAGTGCGCGGCTGGGGCATCCGCGCCAGCGTCATCGAACCGGCCTACACGAAAACCACGTTCGAAGCCAATCTGCTGGCGCCCGATACCCCGCTGTCCGCCTACCGGCAAGTGAGCGCGGCCATCACCAGCCGGCTGCAGACGCTGATGGCCGGCGCCGACGATCCGGCCATCGTGGCCGACACCATCCTGGCGGCGGCGCAGACAAGCAAGCCCAAGCTGCGCTACACGGCCGGGCCGCTGGCGGCGCGCTTGCGCCTGATGCGCCGTTTCATGCCGGCCGCGCTGATGGATGCCGGCTTGCGCAAGGACCTGCGCCTGGCCTGAGCGCCGGCGCCTTTTCAGCATACAGAGAGAACATCATGCAAGCTTTGCAACTCAAACAATACGGCGGCCTCGATTATGCGGCGTTTGCGGAACTGCCCCGCCCCACGCCCGGCCCCGGCGAATTGCTGGTGCGGGTGCACGCCGTCGGCCTGAACCCCATCGACAACCTGATCCCGAAGGGCGACTTCAAGCCGATCTTGAAAACGCGCTTGCCGGCCACCCTGGGCAGCGACCTGGCCGGCGTGGTCGTGGCCGTGGGCAGCGGCGTCACGCGCTTTACAGTGGGCGACGCCGTGTATGCGAGCATTTTCGACACCCCGCACGGCAGCCTGGCCGAATTTGCCATCGTGCCCGAACAGGCGGCCGCGCTGAAACCGGCCAACCTCGATTTCGTGCAGGCGGCGTCGATTCCCATGGTGGGCCTGACGGCGTGGCAAGCGATGCATGAGCGCATGCAGCTGAAGCCGGGCCAGAAAGTGTTCATCCCGGCCGGTTCCGGCGGCATCGGCACGTTCGCCATCCAGCTGGCCAAGCACCTGGGCGCCCGCGTGGGCACCACCACCAGCACGGCGAACGTGGAACTGGTGCGCGGCCTGGGCGCCGATGAGGTCATCGACTACAAGAAACAGCCGTTCGAGGACGTGCTGCGCGATTACGACGCCGTGCTGGGCACGGTGCGCGGCGACGGGCTGGAAAAAGCCTTGCACATCGTCAAGCCCGGCAGCCGCGTCGTTTCGCTGGTCGGTCCGCCGGACGCCGCCTTTGCCCGCGCGCGCGGCATGAACGTGGTGCTGAAACTGGTGTTTGGTTTGCTCAGCCGCAAGATCATCGGCCTGGCGCGGCGGCGCGGCGCCAGCTATGCCTTCCATTTCGTGCGTCCCGACGGCGGCCAGCTGGCGCAGATCGCCGCCCTGATCGAGGCGGGAACCATCCGCCCCGTCATCGACAGTGTGTTTCCTTTTCTTGAGGCGAAACAGGCGCTGGCTTATCTGGCGCAGGGCCGTGCACGGGGCAAGGTGGTGGTGCAGCTGCCCGTGTCCTGAGGCGTATCTGGCCTGCTTTCCGCGCCGTGACCATGACTGTGACTATGTGTGAGTTTTGCGTTGGCAATTTGCTCCATACTCGTTGTCAACCCTGTGCCAATTGATACCGGTCAACCTCCATAAAGGTAGCTCATGCGCGTTTTCCCGGAATGCTGCTGGCTCGCTATCACCCTCGTGGCCGGCATGGTCCACGCCGCCGAACCGGGCGTCACCGAGACGCACATCCGTCTGGGCATGGTCAATGCGCAAACGGGCGCGGCCTCGGGGCTGGGGAAAGCCATGCTCGACGGCGCAACGGCCGTGTTCCAGGAAGCGAACCAGCGCGGCGGCATCCATGGCCGCAGCATCGAGCTGGTGGTCGCCGATGACGGCTACGATCCGGACCGCGCCATCAGCGAAACGCTCAGGCTGGTCGAGGAAAAACAAGTGTTCGCCCTGTTCGGCAACGTAGGGACGCCCACGACCAACGCCGTCATACCGATCGTCCAGGAAATGAAGGTGCCGCTGGTGGGCGCGTTTACGGGCGCGATGACCTTGCGCCGCCCCGTGGTGCATGAAATCATCAACTTCCGCGCCAGTTATGACGATGAGTCCGATGCCCTGGTGCAGTATTTCGCCAGCCGGGGCGTCAAGCGCTTTGGCGTGCTGTACCAGGACGACGGTTTCGGCAACGCCGTGCTCGACGGCACCGTGCGGGCCCTGCAACGGCGCGGCCTGGAACTCGTCGCCAAGGGGTCGTTCCAGCGCGGCACCACGGCCGTCAAGGCGGGACTGGCGGCCCTGATCGGACACGACCTGCAAGCGGTGGTCATGGCCGGCCCCTACACGCCGGTGGCGGCGTTCGTGCGCGAAGCCAGCCAGGCGGGGTTGAAGGCGGCCCTGTCCACGGTATCGTTTGTCGGCACGGACAGCTTGCTGCAACTGCTGGGCACGGAAGGCAACAACATCGTCATTTCGCAAGTAGTGCCCTTGCCGGACGACCGCCAGTTGCCGATCGCCGCCGACTGCGCCGCGCTGCTGGCCAAACATGTGCCGGCGGCCAGGCTGTCTTTCGTCAGTTTCGAAGGCTGCATCTCGGCCACCCTGATGGTGGCGGCGCTGCGCCGCACGGGCAGCGACCTCACGCGCGAGCGCCTGATCCAGAGCTTCGAAACGTTCGACCGCCTCGATCTGGGCGGCATGCGGGTGACGCTGCGGCCCGACAACCACCAGGCGTCGACGGCCGTCTTCCTGACCCGCATCGCCGACGGCAAGATCGTGCCGGCGGACCCGGGGCCTGGCGCGAAGTGATGCGCGCCCACTTTTCCGGCCCGCCCTGGAGCCAGGCATGAAAATCAGGACCAAGCTGATCATCAGTACCAGCGTCCTGCTGGCCGGCGTGGCGGCCATGGCGGCGGCCAGCCTGCTGCTGGTGAAAGGCATCGAAACCCATGTGCATGGCTTGACCGACCGGACCGTGCCGCTGTACACGGACGTGTTGCGCCTGCGCTATACCGTGCAGGACATGGCCTCGGATTTTTTCGAGCTGGGCAAGGCGCAAGACCTGGCGCAGCTGGAACAGGTGTCGGACAAGATCGTCGCCAATATCCAGGCCGCCGAGAGCATCCGCAATGAATTGCGGCGCCACGGCGAGCCGCAGGCGGCCCGCTATCACGCGGCCTTCGAACAGGAATTCCAGCGCATGCGCGTCGCCGTGCGCAAGCGCCTGGAAAACGAGGCCTACTACAAGGCGCAGGCGATGGAGATGGGCCAGGTCCTGGCGCAGATCAAGGCCGCCGCCAAGGCCGCGCGCGGCAAGATACGCCTGGTCGACAGCCAGGCCCAGGCCACGGCAGCCGAAGTGCAGCTGCAAAGCCAGCGCCTGAACGAGAACGCGCGCTACCTGACCGACTTGCGCAAGAGCATCCTCGACATGCAGATTGCGCTGGCCGAAACGGAGGCCGTGAAGAACCGCTTCCGCATCGCACCCTTGCGCGAACGGCTGACGGCGGCCGTCGCCCATCTGCAGGGAAGCGGCGAGCGCGACATCAGCCCCGCCCAGCAGGCGCTGCGAACGACACTGCTGGCCACGGCGCGCCAGATGCTCGATCCCGCCGCCGGCTTGCTGGCCTTGCGCGCCGGGCTGCTGGCCGAGGCCGGCGCCAGCGCGGCGCAGCAGGCGCACTATGCCGCGCTCAAGGAGCAAGTCAGCGCCACCCTGGCCACCGCTCTCCTGCGTCTGGCCGAGGAACTCGATCCCATCGAACTGCAGCTGGCCATCGGACGCGACCGGTTGGCGCAGGCCAACCGCTACATGCGCACCTCGGCCCGCATCGAGGACGCCAGCGGCGAAATCAACCTGGCTGTCGACGCCATCAGCATCGACGTGGGCGAAGTCATGCTCGCCACGGCCGCCGGCGACGTCACGCGCCTGGGCGCCGATATCGCGCAGCACATCGGCGCACTGCACCGCGACATGGGCACCATGCAGACCTTGCTGCAAAGCATAGGCCAGCTGGGCTTGCTGGCCGAAACGCGCAGCGTCGATACCTACCTGGACGCGGTGGAACGGTCGGGACAGCGGCTGGTGCAAGCCAAGGGCAGCGTGCTGGACAGCCAGGCGGCACTTGGCGAGGCCATCGACCACGTGCGGGCCTTCGAACGCGAACAGGCCGCCCATTCCACGCAGCAGGTGGCGCGCATCACGGGGCAGCAGCAGGACGCCGTGACCCAGGTGCGCGATGGCGTGCGCCATGCCTTCATGCTGATCCTCGGCATCGCGCTGGTGCTGCTGCTGGCCTGCGTGGCCATCACGGGGCTGATCAGCGCGTCCATCGCCAGGCCGCTGGCGCACCTGTCCCATGCGATTGCCCATATCCGCGGCGGCAAGGCGCTGTCGGTGCGCGTGGCGCAGCATGGCAGCGATGAACTGGGGCAATTGATCAAGGGCTTCAACGGCATGCTCGAGCACGTGGAACAGCGCGACCTGGCGCTCAAGCAGGCCAAGGCCGAGGCCGACGCCGCCAACCGCGCCAAGTCGGAATTCCTGGCCAAGATGAGCCACGAGATCCGCACGCCGATGAATGGCGTGCTGGGCATGACGGAATTGCTGCAGCGCACGGAACTGAGTCCCAAGCAGCAGCGTTTTGTGCACACGGTGCACCGCTCGGGCGAAAGCCTGCTGAGCATCATCGACGACATCCTCGACTTTTCCAAGATCGAGGCGGGCAAGCTGGTGCTCGAACATATCCCGTTCGACCTGCGCCAGGTGATCGACGATGTCGTGGCGCTGTTTGCCAACGGCATCCAGCGCAAGGCCATCGAATTTACCTGCCGCATCGCCTCCGACGTGCCGCAGCACGTGCGCGGCGACCCCGTGCGCCTGCGCCAGATCCTCACCAACCTGCTCAATAACGCCACCAAGTTCACCGAACGGGGCGAGATTTCCGTCGATGTCAGCTGCCCCGCCGCCGGCCAGATCCGCCTGGAAGTACGCGACACGGGCATCGGCATGGCGCCGGAAGCGGCAGCGGCCGTCTTCCAGCCTTTCCGCCAGGCCGACAGCACCACTTCGCGCAAATACGGCGGCACGGGACTGGGCCTGGCCATCATCAAGCAGCTGGTGGAAATGATGGGTGGCAACATTGTGCTGAAATCCGTGGCGGGCCAGGGTTCCAGCTTCGCCGTCACCATCGCCGTGGGCATCGTGGCGCCCGAAGACGCGCCACCGGCGGCGCCGCGCGTGTCGCTGGCCGCCTTGAACGTGCTGGTCGTCGACGACCATGCCACCAACCGCAGCATCCTGCTGCAGCACGCGATCGAGTGGCAGATGGCCGCCGCCAGCGCCGCCGACGGCGCCGAAGCGCTGGACCTGCTGCAAGCCGCGCTGCGCGGCGCACGCCCGTTCGACCTGGCCATCATCGACATGCGCATGCCCGTCATGGATGGCGCCGAGCTGGTGCGCGCGATCAAGGCCGACGCCGGCATGGCGGCCCTGAAAATTATCATGCTCAGTTCGCTGGACGCCTCGGCCGAGCTGCGCCAGCTGACGGCGCTGGGCGTGGAATACTGCCTGACCAAGCCCGTGCGGGCGATGGAACTGCGCCACTGCATCGAAGCTGTCTGCGGCTACGGCACCCTGGCGCCAACGAGTGCTGCCATGCCTGCCCTGCCCGCTCCAGCGGACACCGCGGCCGCGGGCCAGGCGCCGCTGCGCATGCTGCTGGTGGAAGACAACGCGATCAACCAGGAAATCGCCCTGGCCATGCTGGAAGATAGCGGCTACGAAGCCACGCCGGCCGACAACGGGGCGCGCGCGCTGGCCCTGTGGGAGCGCTACCCGTTCGACGTGATCCTGATGGATTGCCAGATGCCGGAAATGGATGGTTTTGAAGCTACCCGGCGCTTGCGCCGCATGGAAAGCGAGCAAGGCCGAGGCCGCACGCCCATCATTGCCCTGACGGCCAACGCCATCCTCGGCGACCGCGAACTGTGCCTGGACACGGGCATGGACGACTACCTGGCCAAGCCGTACACGCGCGCCGCGCTGCTGGAAGTCCTGGCCCGCTGGCGTCCGTCGCCGGCCGCGCCGGCCGCAGCGGAAACGCCTACAGTAACCACGGAGGTGGCGCCGGTGGAATCAGCCGCCATCCTCGACGCCGCCGCCCTGCAAAACCTGCGCGCCATGCGGCGTCCCGGCCGTCCCGACGTGCTGGGGCGCATCATCGACCTGTTCTACAGCGACGCCCCGCGCCTGCTGGGCCAGCTGGAAGTGGCCGCCGAGGCCAGCGATGCCGCAGCCCTGCAGCTGGCGGCGCATACGCTCAAATCGAGCTGCGCCAACGTGGGCGCGCTGGGCTTGTCGGCCACCTGCCGTGAAATCGAACAATACGCGCGCGGCAATGACGTCGGCAGCGCGCTCAACCATATCCGCGGCATCCAGCAAGAGCTCGACCGTGTCCTCGCCGCCCTGGCCATTGAGAAGGAAGCCATATGAATACCGCACTGCCCCCGCAAGCACTGGTCCTGGTGGTCGACGACGACACCATGACGCGCATCCTCGTGACGGAAGCGCTGGAGCCGGAAGGCTTCCGCATCGAGGAAGCGGCCAGCGGCCTGGAAGCGCTGGCCGCCTTCCAGCGCGGCGTGCCCGACCTGATCCTGCTCGACGTCGCCATGCCCGGCATGAGCGGCTTCGAATGCTGCCAGCAGCTGCGCCGTCTGCCCGGCGGCGCGCACGTGCCCATCGTCGTGCTGACCGGCAACGACGACGACGACTCCATCAAGCAGGCGCTGGAAGCGGGCGCCAGCGATTTCATTTCCAAGCCCATGCAATGGCGGCTGCTGGCGCACCGGCTGCGCTATCTGCTGCGGGCCAGCAGCGCCCTCACCGAATTGAGCCGTATCCAGGAAAGCCTCAACCACGCGCAGGCGCTGGCCCGCCTCGGCAACTGGGAATACCGGGTCGCCGGCGGCGACGGCTACTGGTCGCCGGAGCTGTTGCGCATTCTGGGCCTGGATGCCGATACCGGCCCCACCAGCTTCGACCGCCTGCTGCAGTGCCTGCCGGAAGACCAGCGGCCCCTGCTGCTCGATGCCTTCATGGAGCTGCATGCGAGCGGCACCAGCTATGGCCTCGAACACAAGGTGCTGCGGCCGGACGGCGGCGAGTGCATCGTCTTTCACCAGGCCGAAGCCGTGCGCGAAGGCCGCGAAGTGCTCTTGATGCGCGGTACCGTGCAGGACATCACGGACCGCAAGCTGCAGGAATTGCGCATCGAATACCTGGCCAACCACGACGCGCTGACGGACTTGCCCAACCGGCAATTGCTGAACGACCGCATCGGCCAGGCCATCGCCCATGCCCGCCGCACCCGCTTGCACCTGGCCACCCTGATGATGGACCTCGACCGTTTCAAGTTCGTCAACGACAGCTATGGCCATCCCGTGGGCGACGCGCTGCTGCGGGAAGTGGCGCGGCGCCTGAAGCTGGCCGTGCGCGAGGGCGACACCGTGGCCCGCCAGGGCGGCGACGAGTTCGTCATCCTGCTGACGGACCTGCCCGACATCGAGACGGCCGAACAGATCGTGAAAAAGGTGTTGGCGGTGTTCGCCGATCCTTTCGTGCTGGGCGAACATACCCTGCACATCAGCACCAGCATCGGCGCCAGCGTGTTTCCGTCCGACGGCGACAGCGGCGACATGCTGCTCAAGACGGCCGATGCGGCCCTCTACAGCGCCAAGGACAAGGGCCGCAACGGCTACCAGTTCTACAATCACAAGATGGGCGTGCTGGTGGAGGAACGGGCCGAAATCGAACACGCGCTGCACCAGGCGCTGGCGCTGGGCGAGCTGGAATTGCACTACCAGCCCAAGGTCGACCTCACCAGCGGCAAGATCTATGGCATGGAAGCGCTGCTGCGCTGGCGCCGCGACGGCATCGGGCTGGTGCCGCCGGACCGCTTCATCCCCCTGGC
This sequence comes from Janthinobacterium sp. HH104, assembly GCF_001758715.1. Lineage (NCBI taxonomy): Bacteria > Pseudomonadati > Pseudomonadota > Betaproteobacteria > Burkholderiales > Oxalobacteraceae > Janthinobacterium > Janthinobacterium sp. HH104. Next base: position 66,761 of record NZ_LRIB01000024.1, read on the forward strand.
CGAGGAAACGGGCATGATCGTGCCCATCGGCGAATGGGTGCTGCGCACGGCGTGCGCGCAGCTGGGCGTCTGGCATGCCTACGGCTTTACGCACCTGACGATAGCCGTCAACGTGTCGGCGCGCCAGTTCCGCCAGGTCGACATGCCGCAACTGGTGCGCGAAGTGCTGGCCGACAGCGGCGTGCCGGCCCACTGCCTGGAGCTGGAGCTGACGGAAAGCGTGCTGATGCAGAACCGCGACCTCGTGGTGAAGGCGCTGGAAGAATTGAAGGAAATCGGCGTGACCTTGTCGCTGGACGACTTCGGCACCGGCTATTCGAGCCTTTCCTACCTCAAGCAGTTCCCCATCGACGTCGTCAAGATCGATCAATCGTTCATCCGCGACGTGACCGACAGCGTGGATGGCGCGTCGCTGACCCGCTCCATCATCGCCATGGCCAAGTCGCTGCACATGACGACGGTGGCCGAGGGCGTGGAAACGGAGGGACAATTGGGATTTCTCAATACCAACCAGTGCGACGCCATGCAGGGCTATTATTTCAGCCGCCCGCTGCCCGGCGCCGAGATGGATCTGATGTTGCATGCGGGCACCCATTTGCCGCCCGACAGCTGCCATGCCGAAACGCCGCAGCGCGTGCTGCTGCTGGTGGACGACGAAGAGCACATCCTGTCCGCCCTGCGCCGCTCGCTGCGCAAGGAGGGTTACCAGATACTCAGCACCAGCAAGCCGCAGGAAGCCTTGGAACTGGTGGCCGCCCATGCCGTGGGCGTGATCCTCACGGATGCGCGCATGCCGGGCATGTCCGGCAACGAGCTCTTGCGCCGCATCAAGGGTATCTATCCGGAAATCGTGCGCGTGATGCTGTCCGGCTACCCGGAACTGCATTCGGTCACGGCGGCCATCAACGAGGGCTCGGTGTACAAGTTTATCACCAAGCCCTGGGACGAAACCTTGCTGAAAGACCATTTGCGCGAAGCCTTCGTGCGCTTCGAATCGGGCGTGCAGCGGCCACCGGTGGGCCCGCATGGTATCGAGATCAGCAACCGTGCCGCCTAGCGCGCCACCAGGAGCCGCCATGCAGGATCAGCTGTTCTTCGAAGGCTTGCGGGCGCTGGCCGAAGCCGCCTTCCCCAAGCATTGCGCCTGTTGCGGGCGCGAATTCGCCACGGCGGACGATTTCATTTTGCAGACGCAATCGATGCGCCAGAACGTCTCGGGGCTGAAACAAAGCTTCGACGACAACAACGTGGCCATCGTCGAGGTCTACCGCAACTGCCTGTGCGGTTCGACCCTGATGGATTTCTTTTCAGACCGGCGCGACACCTCCGAGGCATCGCTGCAGCGGCGTCAGCTGTTTGAACGGCTGTTGCCGCCGCTGATGGAAAAAGGCATGGAACGGGCCGCCGCGCGCGAGTATCTGCTGCACATCGTGCGCGGCCAGCTGCCGTGACGGGGCGGCTGGCCGCTGTCCGCTGGCATTACCAGTAGCCCAGCACCTTCCACCACGTCGTGCCGACGACGGCAAAGATCAGCAATTCGATCACGCACATGATGAAGCCAACTTTCCACCAGTTGCCCATCGTCACGAAGCCGCTGCCGAAGATGATGGGCGAAGTGCCCGTCGCGTAGTGCGTCAGGGTCATCATGATGGCCGAGCCGGCCGTCATCATCAGCATGAACGGCACGTGGTATTCGGCCGGGATCAGGTGCAGGCCCACCGTCAGGAAGGCCAGCAGCATGGCGCTGATGTGGGCCGTCGTGCTGGCGAAGAAGTAGTGCGAGAAGACAAACACCAGCACGAGCACGCCGGCGATCGGCAGCCAGTCCATGCCGCTGGCGACGATGGCCGCTTTCATGCCGGCCGAGAACCAGGCGATCACGCCCGTCTTGTTCAGCTGCTCGGCCATCATGACGAGCGCGCCGAACCACACCAAAGTGTCCCAGGCGCTCTTTTCCGACAAGACGTCATCCCAATCGATGGTGCCGGTAATGATCAGCACGAACAAGCCGACAAAGGCGACCACCGTCGCATCGAGCGAAAACGCGGGGCCGAACAGCATGGCCGGCACGTTGGCCCACAGCAGCAGCAACAGGGCGAAGGTGCCCAGCATGACTTTTTCCGACGGCGACAGCGGGCCCATGCCTTTCAATTCCGCCTTGGCATAGGTGACGGCGTCGGGCGTGGCTTTGAGTTCCGGCGGCGACAGCCAGTAGATAATCAGCGGCATCACCAGCAGGCAGACCAGGCCCGGCAGCAGCATGCACAGGGCCCAGGTGGTCCACGTCAGGTGGAAACTCTGGCCGCTGGCCTTGGCCACGAAGTCGACCACGAGCGGGTTCGGCGCCGTGGCCGTGAGGAACATGGCCGAGGTGATCGGGTTGGCGTGGTAGTTGACGAGGGCCAGGTAGGTGCCGACCTTCTTTTCCGTGCCCTTGGCCGGGTCGGAATCGAAGGCGTTGGCGATCGATTTCATGACGGGGTGGACGATGCCGCCGCCGCGCGCCGTGTTACTGGGCGTAAAGGGCGCCAGCACCAGTTCGCAGATGGCCAGGCCGTAGCCAATGCCCATGGTGCGCTTGCCCAGCAGCGAGATGAACAGCAGGCCGATACGGCTGCCCAGCCCCGTCTTTTTCAGGCCGCGCGAAATCAGGATCGCCACGACGATCAGCCAGATCAAGGGATTCGAAAAACTGCTGAGCGCATCCGTGATGGCGCCCTTGGACGAGGTCGACGTCACTTGCGACAAGGACACGATGACGATGGCCATCATGGCCATCACGCCGATCGGCATGACTTTCAGGATGATCGCCAGAATCGTGGTGAGGAAAATCGCCACCAGGCCCCAGGCCTTGGGCGTCAAGCCATCGGGCGCCGGCAGCAAGAGCATGCTCACCAGCAAGGCCGTGCAGATCAGGGCGGGGACGAGGCGGAATGGGACGGCTTCCTTGAAATGCAGGAACAGGTCGCGCACTGTTTTATACATCATGATTTCCTTTGCTGGACAGGCATCCTGGCGGGCGGTCGCCCGCGTGGATTGGTGATAATTCTTTTTAGCAACATCATACAAGCTCATGCGCCACTACCCTGCTCCGTTACGCCTGCGCGTGCCCGGAAATTTCCGAATCGTTGACTTGAGCGGTATCAGAGTGCCGGTAAATATTGTTGAGCAGTGACAATGGGTGACTTTTTTGTCAATTTTTCTCTGTATCTTTCCCCGTAGCTGCCGCCAGATATGCCACCAGGATTGCCAACCTTTCAGGGGAAAACTTGATGAATAGCACGGAACAGTACTCGATACACCCATCGATCGGCGTTGCCCGTGTGGGCAACAGCCATGATTCGTTTTATCTGGCGCCGGAAACGATCGGCGGGCTGCCGATCGAAGTCGACAGCAACAACGATCCGCAGCTCGTCGATGGCAAGCCGGTCCGCGTTGCCCAATTCAAGGATGCGGCCGGCCGCGTGCGGCGCCAGGCAGCCAGCTTCCGCATCTACAAGTCCGTGGCGGGACGTCCCGGCGAAAAAGTCCTCGTCGACCTGCAGGACCCGAACATTGCCAAGATCGAGTGGACGGTGCACGTGGCAAACAAGAAGGCAGCGTGGTGGAACTTCATTCCCCTGCTGGGCGACCTGATGTTCGGCCCATACAACAGCTATGAAACCTGGGAAAAGACGCCGCCCGCCTGGAATCTGACGCCCACGTCCTGGACCAATCTGCGCAATGACACCGTCAAGGGAGATGAGGCACGGCAAAAACTGATCGTCGATCCGGGACCGCGCACACTCGATGCGCCGCTGGGCAAGGCCCATTTCGACAAGGATGGCGCCGGTTCCTATGCGCACGTGTCCTTCCCCGATCCGCACGCCATCACGCAAGGCTATCCGGTGCGCACGCTCGGTGAAATGCGCACGGATTCACGCGGCAACCTGCTGGTGATCGGCGCCTATGGCCGCGCGGGCGGCTCCGAAAGCATCACGGGCTTTGGCGGCGGCGATACGTGGAATGACGACGTGGGCGATGGCCCCGTCAGCGCGACCATCCATTTCACGGATGGCAGCCCGTCCGTGGAACTGAAAGCCTGGGTCGTCATCGGCTCGCCGAAGTTCGCGCCCGAGCTGGTGAATATTTCCACCTGGGATGACGTCGTGGCCGACATGGCCATCAAATACAAGAACGCGCTGCCCGAGGCCTACGACACGGCCCGCTGGAGCGGCAGCGATGGCTGGAATCCCGACTATGTCGTCAATTACGGGCAGGACATTCAGCCCTTCCTTGCCAGGATAGGCGATTACCAGTGGGTGGCGACGGTGCCGTCGATGACGGCCTTCATCCGCCCTAACTTCGACGTGGCCGATGCGTCGGAAGCGAACCGGCCGCAGCGCGAAAAATTCTTCAGCTATTTCAGGAAGCCGTCGGCCATCCGGCCCGGCACGGAGGAACAGGCGCCCGGATTCACCGGTGGCCAGGGCGGACAATTGTTCAGCGAAGCCACCACGGAGAACCCCGCCGCCGGCATTCCTCTCGTGCCCTTGAATTCGGGCAGCAATTCCGTGCGCAACAACGTCATCAGCAAGTTTTCCGTGCTGACGGATACGCAATACTTTGCCCTGCAGCAATGGGCGGCCGGCAAATTCGCCGCCGATGCGCCGGGCCTGGCCTTGCCCGGCATCGACCCGCTCGATCAGGCGGCCATCGGCAATTGCGTGGGCGAACCCATGTGCCCCGGCATCGAAGTGACGTGGAGCGTGCGCAATCCCATCATCTACGCGAAACCGTACGCCATCCTGCACCGCGTGGATGCCGACTACGCAAAAAACGGCCTGTCGCCGGGCCGCGACGAGTGCGCACCGCTGGACTGGAACGACCCGACCGTCGGCACCGGCTGCGAACCGGGCGACCTGACCAAGCGCATGGCCATCCCGTGGCAGGCCGACTTCTATGACTGTTCCGTGCAGATGATCAACTTCGACAATCCGGACCTGGTCAAGAATCCCGACACGCTCATCCCCGTGCCGCCCACCTATTACGCCTACTGGTGGCCGCCGCAAAGCCCGTGGAACGTGATCAATGGCGCCACCACCAAGGAAGAACAGGCGCTCGCCGGCGTGCCGGCCGGCATGCAGGTGATGTACAGCCGCGGCATGAACAGTTTTTCGCAGATGATCAGCTCATGGCACTACCTCGGTTTCATCGTGAACCAGAACCAGGATGCCGAGTCGGGCCGCCAGTACCCGTATTTTGTGGAAAAGGAGCGCAATCACGCCAAGTTCGTGGCCGCCAGCGTCGGGGTCGGCAATGCCAGCAGCTTCATCACGGGCGACGATTCGAACTACCTGCCCGCCTGGTTCCTCAAGGATGAAGATCCGCAGACGGCGCCCGAGAAGGCATCGCAGCTGTTTGCCACTGGCGGCGCGCAAGTGGCCGTGCACGACACGCCGAAGAAAATCCAGCCTGCCAACCGGCGCCGGTTTTCCCATTGAGTGTCACGCCAAGCACGTCGTCATCGCGCGACTACGACGTCGTCATTGTCGGCGGCGGTGCCGCCGGCACTGCCGCCGCCCTGACCCTGGCCCGCTACACGGGCTTGCGCATCGCCTTGCTGGAAAAGCAGCTGTTCGACGATTACCGGGCCGGCGAAACGGTATCGTCGTCCATCTTCTCGATGCTGGACTTTCTGGGCGTCGGCCGCGACCTGCTGGACGGCGCCCAGCTGCCCGCGTTTTCCCATGCAGCCGCGTGGGGCAGCGCGGAGCTGATGTCGCGCGAAGCCGTCTTCAGCAGCCACGGCCACGGCTTGCACCTGGACCGCCGGCAATATGACGCCATCCTGCTCGAACAGGCGCGCCTGGCGGGCGTGGCGTTGCTGCGTCCGGCGCAACTGGTACAGCTCGAACACGGCGACCCGTGGCGTCTGCGCGTGGCGAGCGAGGGGCAGGAAACGGACCTGACGGCCCGCTACCTGATCGATTGCAGCGGCAAGCAGGCGGCCATCGTGCGCCAGCGCAAGCGTCCGATCCACACGGAAGACTCGCTGGTGGCGCTGTACGCCTATTATCAGCTGGACGAGCCGCAATTCCTGCCGCACCGCACCCTGGTGGAAACGACGGAACATGGCTGGTATTACGCCGCGCCCCTGCCGGGCGAGCGCGTGGCGCTGGCCTTCATCACGGATGCCGACATCCTCAAGCGCCTGCGGCTGAAGGAAGCGGCGCCCTGGCGCGAGGCCGGCATGGGCACGCGCCATGTGGGCGATATCCTCGCGCGCCTGCCCCCGCCGAGCGCGCTGCGCCATTACGCCATCCACAGCCGGGTGGCGTCGCTGCCGGCCGATGAAAACTGGACGGCGGCGGGCGACGCGGCCGCCTGCTTCGACCCGATCTCGTCGCTGGGCATCGGCCAGGCCATGGCCTCGGGCATCCATGCGGCGCGGGTGGCGGAAGCTTATCTGGCCGGCGACCGGGGCATGGCGGCCGGCTACCGGCGCAGCGTTTTCGCCGCGTTTGAAACCTATCTGCAGATGCGGCGCGGCTTCTACGGCGCCGAGCAGCGCTGGCGCGATGCGCCGTTCTGGCAGCGCCGGGCAGCGTCTTGACGCCCCCGGCAAAAAACTGAGCCAGGTCAAGAGTCCGCATGTCCACGGCCCGTTTCCGGGCCAATTCCAGCCCTGCCTTGCCATTCGCACTATAATGTTGGCACCGCGTGCGGCAGCATTGGCGGCGATAGACGGTAACAATTTCGTGTGGAGGCCGGTACAATAGCGTCTGGGCCTACACAGGGTTTCACTTTTGCCAGCAGTTGCCAGCAACTAACCATTTTTTTGACCAGCCAACACATACTATGAGTTCGATGAATGAAGAGCGCGTTTTAAGCGTGCACCACTGGACGGATACCCTGTTCTCCTTTACCACCACGCGCGACCCGTCGCTGCGTTTCTCGAATGGCCATTTCACCATGATCGGCCTGCGCGTCGACGGCAAGCCCTTGCTGCGTGCCTACAGTATCGCCAGCGCCAATTACGAAGACCATCTGGAATTTTTCAGCATCAAGGTGCCGGGCGGCCCATTGACGTCGCGCTTGCAACACTTGCAAGTGGGCGACACCGTCATCGTCGGCCGCAAGCCGACGGGCACCCTGGTATCCGACTACCTGCTGCCGGGCAAGCGCCTGTACATGCTGTCGACGGGCACGGGCCTGGCGCCTTTCCTCAGCATCGTGCGCGATCCGGACATCTACGAGCGTTTTGACCAGCTGATCCTCGTGCACGGCGTGCGCCAGGTCGATGAACTGGCTTACCACGACTTGCTGGAAGAGCATTTGCCGAAGCATGAGTTCCTGGGCGAAATGGTCAGCGACAAGCTGCGCTACTACCCGACCGTGACGCGCGAAGACTTCCGCAACATGGGCCGCATCACGGAACTGATCGAGAACGGCAAGCTGGCCGAAGACCTGGGTGTGCCGGCATTGAACCCGGCCGAAGACCGCGTGATGATCTGCGGCAGCTCGGACATGCTGCGCGACCTGAAGGAAATGCTGGAAGCGCGTGGCTTCAAGGAAGGCAATACCTCGACGCCTGGCGACTTCGTTGTCGAGCGCGCGTTCGCCGAGAAGTAATCGGCAGCAAACTCGTAGCAAATACAGGGGCCCGGCCCCGCCGCTTCCCGCGGCGGCGCCGGGCTTTTTCATTGCAACTTGTGCCATCAACTTGTGCCATCATTTCCTGCGCGCTCCTGACAGAAATTGTCAGTACTTTTTATTATGATTTCGGCACCCGCTGGCTAGCAAGCCAGTACTATTGATATCTCCATCTGCGACAGGACTTTTCATGACACGTGCCATCACCATTCTGACCGAGAACTTTGCCGATTGGGAAACCGCCCTGCTCAATTCCACGGCGCGGCTGTACTACGGCTTTTACACGCAGTTCGCCACGCCGGGCGGCTTGCCCGTCACCTCGTCCGGCGGCATGCTGGTCACGCCGCAACTGGCGCTCGAAGAGATCGTGCTCGACGAACTCGACTTGCTGATGGTGTGTGGCGGCAGCTTCTGGCAAAGCGGCAAGGCGCCCGACCTGGGCCCGCTGCTGCGCGCGGCCCGCGACAAGGGCGTGGTGCTGGCCGGCATTTGCGACGGCACGCGCGTGCTGGCGCAGGCGGGCGTGCTCGACACCGTGCGCCACACCTCGAATTCGGCCGATAACCTGGCGGATACGGGCTATGCGGGCGCGGCCCTGTACCAGGACGTGCCGTGGGCCGTGGCCGACCAGCGCGTCATCACGGCACCGGGCACGGCGCCTGTCACCTTCACCAGGGAAGTCTTGCGCGCCCTGGGCATCGCCGATGACAACCTGGCCGCTTACCTGGCCATGCACGGGGCCGAGCACGGCCAGGCAGCCCGCTAATTGGCACCGAGCACGCGCAGGCGCGCCACGGCGTGCGTGTTGCCCGCGTCCAGTTCCAGCGAACGGCGGTAATGCGTGACGGCCAGCGCCGTGGCGCCGTCCGCCTCGTAGGCTTCGGCCAGGCTGTCGTGGCCATTCGCCCCTTGCGGGTACAGTTGCACACCCAGCTGGAAGACGGCCACGGCCTGTTTCGGCTGCTGCCGCCCCAGCAGGCGGTAGCCCCAGGCGTTCAAGTCGTCTTCCGTGGGTTCCGGCAAGCCGTGCTGGCGCAGGATGGCCGCCAGTTTCTTGTCCAGCCCGTCGAAACCGGCGCTCGCCGCCTTCGTGCGCAGCAAGTGCGCGGCATACGCGCCGCCGCGCTGCTGGCGCAGGGCGGGAAGATAGAAGCCGGCGACGGTATCGATCAGCTGTTCCGGCTGGCCGCCGGCCAGGTTGCTGAGGATAATGACGGCCAGGCTATCGTTCGGATACACATAAAAGGCCGAGCGGCCACCGCCGATGCCGGCCACGGCGCGGTGGCCATCGCGGCCGATGGTGGGCCAGCCCAGCGCCCACGGCGCCGGCTTGCCGTCATTCAAGCTGGTCGGCTGCCACAGCCGTTCCACACCGGCGGGCGCCAGCAAGCGTCCCGACTGCAGCGCGATGAGCCAGTTGGCCAGTTCGCCCGCATTGCTGTTGATGCCGGCCCCGGCGCGCAGGAACACGGGAAAGTCTTCGATCACGTTGCGGTAGCCCTTGCCGCTACGGTCCAGCACGTAGGAACTGGCCTTGTTGGCAACCACATCCTTCGCGTCGCCAAAGCCGCTGTGCCGCATGCCCGCCACGTCGAACTGCCGGCGCTGGATGAAGGCGGTAAAGGGCTGGCCGCCCTGGCGCTCGATCAATTGCGCCAGCAAGACGTAATTGGTCTGGTTGTAGCGGTAGCGCTGGCCTGGCGGGGCTTCCACGGGCAGCGCCTGCACGGCTGTCCACGCCGCATCGGCGTCGTCCGGCAGCGGCCCCACGAGCTTGCCGCTGCGCTGGTCCAGCACGTCGGGCAAGCCCGAGGTATGGTTGAGTAATTGGGTCACCGTCACGGCTTGCCAGGCGACAGGCAAGTCTGTCAGGTACTGGCCGACCGGTGCGGCCAGGTCGATCTTGCCCTCTTGCACCAGCTGCATCACGGCCACGCCCGCAAACGCTTTCGTTGCCGAGTTGATGGAAAACAGGCTGGTATCCGTCACGGGCACCTGGTATTGCAGACTGGCCAGGCCGAAGTTGCGCTTCAACACAACCTTGCCATGCTGTATCACGGCCAGTTGCAAACCGGGAATCTGGCGCTCCTGCATTTCGCTGCGCACGAAGGTGGCAATATCATGTTCCGCGGGGAACGCCTGCGCATGGCTGGTGGGGCTGGCGGCAAGCGCCATGACGAGCAGGACGGACGGCAGGCATGGCTTCACGATGCGGCTTTCGGCAAGAGAAAACGGAACCGCAGCATCCCATACCTATTTGTCAACGTCAACGATAATCTTGCCAGTCAGAAAGTTACTCGTCCAGCCACACATCCTCGTACCCTTCCCGGTCGAGAATGAACTTGGCACCGCTGGGCAAGGCCAGGTAATCGACCACCTGCGGCAGCATCTCGTGCAGGTGTTCCGCATGCAGGGGCTGGTAAAAGCCGCTGGCGTCGTCGTGTTCACCGCAATGGATAAACCAGCTGATCGTGCCATTTTCCGGCAGCTCGATGCGCGTGCCGTAGATGGGCGACTGCGCCAGGCTGCCGGTGGCCAGGGCCACCATGGGTTCGGGCACCTGCGCCGGCAAGCCGAATTTGTCGCAGATGCGCTGCTGTTTTTCGCTGATCAGTTCAGTCAGGTTCTTCATCATCTTGTTCTCAGGATCCGATATAGCGGTAATGGAGGCGCAGCGCGCCATCGTGGCCGGACATTTCCAGGTGCAGGATCGCTTCGCCAGGCTTGCCATTGGCCAGCAGCCGGCATTCCAGGCCCAGCGGTCCCGCATCAGTGGCATACACGTCGACGGCGGGACGGCCGCCCTTGCCCGATACGAAAGCTTGCGCCAGCGGCGCCAGTGACAATGCCTGGTCCGCCGCAAAATAGCTGTTGAGCATTTCGATGATTTCGTCGGCCACGCCCGGCGACAGGCCCCAGTCGCGTTGCAGCGCAACAGGATCGCGCCCGTCGAGCGTCTGCACGAAGGCTGCGGCTTGCGCGTATGCCAGCTGACGCAGGCTGTCGGTAACTGCCATTTCCATCATGTGGCTCCTGCCCTGTCCATTCAACAGGCGCCATTATAGCGCGTGGCCGCGCGCCTAGGCTATCCGTTTGCCATCCATAATCAGACCGATTGCCGTTCATTTAAAACGCAATCCTTATTATTTATCGCACTGCAATAATATAAATGGACCGCGTGATATTTGGTGAGTATTCCCAAAAGATAATCGCGAATACGATTGATTTTCAATTGACGCTTATTTATTCCGGCGCTAATATCGAATGGCCATAGACCATGGCATACAGTGCAAGCAGTACTTAACCATCACAAGAGGATAGTACAATGCAAAATCAAACCAAATTGTTCGCATTCAAACTGGCTGAAAAACAGGTACAAAAACAGGCGGCGCCCGCAACTGCCTGGAAAGTGCGCGACGGCGTCGCCGTGGCCGGTTGCACCGCCGTCGGCACGAATGATCAATATCGCGACTCTTCCCGCCTCAGGCCGAACGACAGCGGCCAGTATTGCTGATCCCCGGCATGCCATAACCCCTGCCTGGCGTCGGGTTGCATTATATTTCCCTATATTCAAACTGGCGCCGTTGGCGCGGCTTTTCTGCGCCCAATGAATATATAAACACCTTTCAATTGGAGATTTCATTTTTATAAGCAGTTATTGGTAAAAATCGAAACACAACCATTAATAGAGGATTCCATGCTCGATAAAAAAGAACCCAAGCTGTTCGCATTCAAACTGGCGGAAAAGAAGGAAGAGGAAAAGCCGGCCCGTCCTGCGCCCTGGAAGGTACGCGACGGTGTTGCCGTAGCCGGCTGCACGGCAGTCGACAGCGAGGAACAATACCGCTATTCGCGCATCGGCTCGAGTGACGGCGGCGAGTTCTGCTGATACGTTGAACCAGCCTTGCCACGGCAAGGCTTTTCACCTTCCCTTACCGCAGGCCTCCCTACATGCACAAAAAGGTTTTGATTATCAGCCATAGCGGCGATCTGCACGCCGACCTGGTCGTAGCCATCCTCGCCGCGCGCGGCCATGCCCCCTTCCGTATCGATCTTGACGCCTTTCCCCGCGATTACCAGCTGTGCCAGCGCCAGCAGGACGGCCGCGCCAGTGCGCGCCTGCGCCGTTTGCCCGATGGCGACTGGCTTGACTTGCAGCAGGTGGGCGCCGTCTGGCTGCGCAAGGCGGCCGACTATGCCTACGCCAGCGCCGACCTGACGCTGCAGGAACGCGCCTACGCCCAGCTGGAAACGGAGCAAGCCGTCTTCAGCGTGCTGTACGGGCTCGATTGCTACTGGCTCAGCCATCCGCTGGCCCTGCGCGGCGCCCAATGGAAAGGCGAACAGCTTGCGCGCGCCGCGCGCATGGGCTTTCGCGTGCCCGCCACCGTGATTACCAATGTGCCCGACGACGTGCGCGCTTTCCGCGCGGCCATCAACGGGCCCATCATTTTCAAGAGCATGTCCACGCCCAGCCTGGCCGCCGAAACGGTCGAGGACGTTGACAGGGTCAGCGCCGGCATCGGCACCACCATTGTCGACGATGCCATGCTGGACAGCTTGGACGCGGTCAGCGAACTGAGCTGCCAGTTCCAGGAATATATAGCCAAGCAATACGAACTGCGCATCACCGTGATCGGCAAGCAACTGTTTGCCGCGCGTCTGTATTCCCAGGATGATGCGCGCACGGCCATCGATTCGCGCGATATGTCAGCCCCCATCCGCTATGAAGCATGCACCTTGCCAGCGGAAATACAGCAGCGCTGCCTCGCTTTCGTGCACAGCTATGGCCTCGAGTATGGCGCGCTCGATCTCATCGTCACGCCCGACGGCGAGTACGTTTTCCTGGAAAACAACCCTGTTGGTCAATTTTTGTATGTGCAACAACTGGTGCCTGCCTTGACCATGCTGGAAAGCGTGGCCACAACCCTGATCGAAGGAGCCGTATGCCGCAGCCAGACCTGAACCAGATCCCCGTCCAGCTGCGCGAACTGGAACTGGCGCGCGACAGCCGTGCCATCGTCCTGGCCGCCTCGCACCTGGACATGGAACTGCTGCCCGCCCTGTATGAACTGTGCCAGGGCATCGGCCCCGTGGCGCGCCTCGACGTGGTGCTGCACGGCCGCGGCGGCATCGTCAACGCGGCGCGGCGCATCGCCCTTCTGCTGCGCCAGCATGCCCGCCACCTGAGCTTTATCGTGCCCTTCCACTGCCAGTCGGCCGCCACCCTGCTGGCCTTGGGCGCCGATGACATCATCGCCGGCGACCTCGCCCTGTTCTCGCCCATCGACCCGCAGCTCGATGGCGCCGACGGCGGCTCCATGTCCAGCCTGGACATCAAGGTATTCGGCGACATGGCGCAGCAGTGGTTCGGCGTCGATGCGGCCGAGGCGCGCCAGCAATCGCTGTCCTTGCTGTGCGGCAGCATCTTCCCCCCTTCCCTGACGGCCTTTTACCGTACCACCCTGGAGCTGGCACAGATCGGCGAGGAATTGCTGGCCTGGCAATTGCCCGATGCCACGCCAGAAGCGCGGCGCGCCATCGTCGCGCAACTGGTGACCGGGTACCACTCGCATAACTATGCGTTGACGCGCGAAGAGCTGGCCCAGTTGGGCTTGAACATGACGCGCGATGCCCATGCCGAACGGCTGGGCTGGGCCATCTCGACACAGTTGCAATCGAGCATAGGCGGCGCCCTGCGCAGCGCGCCAGACGAACCGTGGAACGATGCCCTGCTGGCGTCGCGCGACGGCGTGCAGCTGCGGCGCCAGCGTCCGGGCGGCTTTGCGCCGCTGTGGAGCACGCAATGCTGACAGCACTCCCCTTTTTGTCCGATATCGCACGCTATGTCATCGCCTTGCTGTTGCTGGCGGCCAGCGTGGGCAAGCTGCGCAGCTACAGGGAATTTCGCGGCAACCTGGCCACCTCGTTCGGCGTGCCGCCCGCCGCCGCCCAATTCGCTGCGCCAGCCCTGGTGGCGGCGGAACTGCTGCTGGCCGGCTGGCTGCTGGCGGGCGGCACGCAGCTGCCGATGCTGCTGTCGCTCGTGCTGCTGAGTACCCTCACGGCCGTCCTGGCCTGGCGCTACTTCACGCACAGCGTGGTGCGCTGCAGCTGCTTTGGCGAAGCGGCGCGGCCCGTCTCGCAATACGACCTGCTGCGCAACGTGCTGGCGGTCGGCATCAACGGCGCCTATTTCGCATCCGAGCAGACGGCATCCCTGCCCGTCGCCACCTCGGTCCTGGCCGCCGGACTGGCGGCCATCGTCTGCGTGGCCGTGATTTCCCTGCACGACATCGCCACGTTGGCAAGGGCCGGCTGATGGATGATACGACCTTGCAACTTGTGCTGGCAGCGCTGGCCTTTGCCCTCGCCGGCAATATCTGGCTGACCCTGGCCGTGCTGCGCGCCAGCCGCCGCGAACGCATCGCGCCTGCGGCGCTGGTGCCGGGCGAGCCCCTGCCGGCAGTGCAAGCCCGTCCCCTGGCTGGCGGCGCGCGTTTCCAGCCGGGTGCCGCGGGCCAGGCGGCCGTGCTGCTGTTTTTGGCCAGCCGTTGTCCGAAATGCGCGGAAAAGCTGGCTGGTATCGAACAGCTGCTGCCGCTGGCGCGGGACGCCGGCCTGGCCCTGTGGCTGATCAGTGAAGAACCGGCCCGCCGGCTGCGCGCCTTTTTGCCCAGTAGCATCTTGCGGGAAGCCACGGCGCGGCTGACGCTACGCGATTACCGGTGCGTGAACCCGCTGATGAGTTCGCCTTTCTATGTGTTCGTCAATCACGAGGGCACGGTGGAAGCGGCCGGCCTGATCGGCGATGAAGACTGGCTGGCCCTGGCCGAACAATTGAACGCCGAACCGTCGCAGGAGCGCGCCGCATGAACCATGTAAACATCGGCCCCCATCTGGAACGCCTGCGCCTGCTGTACCCGGTGCGCTGGCGCATCGCCGCCGGCCTGCTGTGCATGGCCCTCACCGTGGGTGCGCAGCTGGCCTTTCCGCAAGCCATCGCGTATTTCATCGATAACGTGGCGGAACTGACGCGGCGCGGCGTTACGCCGGGCATGGTGGCCGCCATGCTGGCCTTCAGCCTGCTGTATGCGCTGGCCTCGGCCGCCCGCTTCTATCTGCTGCAATCGGGCGGCCACATGATCGTCATGGGCGTGCGCCGGCGCTTGTTCGACGTGGTAATCAACCAGCCCATCGCCTTTTTCGACAAGCACCATGGCGGCGAGCTGAACAGCCGACTCACGTCCGACGTGTCGGCCCTGCATGAAAGCCTGACGATCGGCGCGGCCAATGCCTTGCGCTCGCTGTGCGTGTTTTTGGGCGGCATCGCCATGCTGCTGCATCTGTCGCCCATGCTGAGCTTGCCGCTGGCCCTGTTCATTCCCATCAGCCTGTATCTGGGCAAGTTATCAGGCAGTAATTACCGGCAGCGCGCGCGGGCCATTTCCGCCACCCTGGCCGCCAGCGGCAAGGTGGCGCAGGAATACTTTGCCCATGCGCGCCTGGTGCAGGCGTTCAACCAGCAAGGCGGCGCCATGGCGCGCTACGCGCAAGCGATGCGCGAACTGCTGGGCGTGTCATTGGCCGGCACGCGGCTGCTGGCCGTGTTCCAGGGCGCGCAGGGCTTGCTCGCCTTCGTTGCCCTGCTGACCACCTTGTGCTTCGGCGCCCACCTGATCGGCCAGGGCCGCTTGAGCGTGGGCGAGCTGACGGCCTTTGTCATCTATGCCAGCATGGTGACGGACACGGCCGGCTCCATCAGCGAATTCTGGAACACGTGGATGCGCACGATGGGCTCGACCGACCGCATCTTCGAGATCCTGCGCAGCCACCGCGCCGTGCCCGAGGCTGCGCCGCAGCCGCCGCTGGCCGGCCAAATCGCGCTGCGCGACGTACGTTTTTCGTATCCCGAGCGCACGCAGGTGACGGCCCTCGACGGCGTCAGCCTGTTCATTCGCGCGGGCGAGAAAATCGCCCTCGTCGGCGCTTCGGGCGCGGGCAAGTCCACCATCGCCAGCCTGGTGCTGGGCCACTATCAGATAGACGCGGGCAGCCTGCAGTTCGACGGTATCGATGCGCACGTGCTGGGCGTAACGCAGCTGCGGCGCCAGATGGCCGTGGTGGAGCAGGAACCGGCCCTGTTTTCCGGCAGCATCGCCGACAATATCGCCTTTGCCGTGCCGGACCGGGTCGTGGCGCGCGAAGCGATGGTGGCGGCGGCGCGCCTGGCGCATGCCCACGATTTTATTGCAGCCTTTCCGGACGGCTACGAGACCCTCGTGGGCGAACGGGGCGTGCAATTGTCCGGCGGACAGAAGCAGCGTATCGCGATTGCCCGCGCCATCCTGCGCGCGCCGAAAATCCTCATCCTGGACGAAGCGACGAGCGCGCTCGACGCCTCCAGCGAACAGCAGGTGCAGCTCGCGCTCGATACCTTGATGCAAGGGCGCACCACGATCATCATCGCCCACCGCTTTTCCACGATCGTCAAGGCGGACCGTATCATCGTCATGGACAAAGGCCGGATTTGCCAGCAAGGCACGCACGCCGAACTGCTGCGTGCGGGCGGCCAGTATGCGCGGCTGATGCAACAGCAGCTGTCGCAATTCCAGCAGTTGCATGACAGTACGGCAACCCTGTAAAGTGGGCTGCATGAAAAAAACCTACCATGGCAGTTGCCACTGCGGCGTCGTGCGCTTTGCGGCCGAGATCGACCTGGCGGCCCCCAGCCTGCGCTGCAACTGTTCCTACTGCCTGAAAATCCGCTGCTGGGCCAGCCTGGTCCCGCCCGCGGATTTTCGCCTGCTGGCCGGTGAAGGCGAGTTGAGCGAATACCGTTTCGGCGCTCGCCGCGAGCGCCATTATTTTTGCCGCCATTGCGGCGTGCGCCCGTTTGGCCGCGGCGATTCGCCCCGCAGCGGCCCGTTCGTCGGCATCGGCGTCAACTGCCTTGATGACGCATCGGCGGCCGAGCTGGCGCAAGTGCCCGTCACCTTTGTCGATGGCCGGCATGACGAGTGGAATGCGCCGCCGCAGGAAACGCGGCATCTGTAGTAGCAATGTAGAAATGGTTGTCATCCACCACGGAGTTTTCCTACGTGGCGACAAGTCGTGTCCCTATGGCTAAGCCCGACGCAGGCAGCGAGAATGGTCTCAACGGTGCAGCCAATGTTGAACCGGATGATTACGCAAACCAACCATAGGGGACATGACCATGACTTCGAACAGCAACGACAAATCGGGCGGCCAATCGGACAAACAGCAATCGGGCCAATCGGGCAGCCAGCAGTCGGACAAACAGTCCGGCACCCGCCAATCGTCGGGCGGTACCCAGGGTGGCACGCACGAGCAGCATGTCGAGGCGGGACGCCAAAGCCACAAGAATGACGGCGACAAGCAATCGGGCTCGCAGCAATCGGGCCAACAGTCGGGCCAGCAATCTGGTTCCGGCACCGGCACGCGCGGCGGCACGCATGAGCAGCACGTGGAAGCGGGACGTCAAAGCCACAAGAATGACGACAAATCCTGATCCCGGTGGCATGGCCAGAGGCGCCTTCTCAACATGAAAGCACTGACGGCCATGCTGTGCGCCGGGCTGGCCATGGGCCTTGCCGCCTGCGGCGCCAGGAATACGGCATCAAACGTGGAGGCTCCGGGCGCACCGGCCGGGGTCTCCACGCGCGTGCTGGACGCGGGCGCCGACGCATTGCAAGCCCGGCCGCCGATTGCGGCGCTGAACGCCTATCTTGACGGTTTTCATTTCTATAATGGCAATCTGCGCGGCCAGATGGAAGCGCATCATTATTGCGCCATCGTCAATGAAGAACTGATCCAATGTGTGATCTACGATGGCAATGTCAAAGATGCCAAGCTGATGGGCGTCGAATACATCGTCAGCGCCAGGCTGTACGAAGGTTTGCCCGCGGCGGAAAAAGCGCTGTGGCACAGCCACGTGCATGAAGTCAAATCAGGCCAGCTGATCGCCCCCGGCATTCCCGCCGTGGCCGAGAAGGCCTTGATGCAAAAACTCGTCGCCACGTATGGCAAGACCTGGCATACGTGGCACACGGATGTACACAAGACCTTGCCCTTGGGCGTGCCGCAACTGATGATGGGATTCACAAACGATGGCCAGGCCGACGCCGCCATGGTTGCCGCGCGCGACCGCCGTTTCCGCATCGATTCGGCCGAAAAACGCCGCCAGCGGGCCGATATCGCCGCGCCCGCCATCATAGACGGGGCCGATGCCTGGCAGCACGGCACGACCATTCAGCTGGCCGACCCGACGGGAACGCAGCACGGTTCCTCATCACTACCGTCACCCTCCACGCACACGGCCGAACCCGCCATTTCGCGTCCGGCCAGATAGCCGGCACGCGAAAGGCCGTTGTCTGTAACCGCATTCTGGGCGATAATGACGGCCATGAACGATACCACCACCTTACCCCCATTGCCCGATCGCCTGTCGATCGACCCTAGCAGCCCTTATCACGTTGCAGCCGTGTTCGAGAACGACGTCGGCATCCGCTTCAACGACAAGGAACGTCTTGACGTGGAAGAATATTGCATCAGCGAACGCTGGATCAAGGTCGCTTCCACCAAGTCGCTCGACCGCCGCGGCCGTCCGCTGCAGATCAAGCTCAAGGGCAAAGTCGAAGCGTTTTACCGTTAAGCAATACTTGTACTGACCATCGAGGCCGATTTTCATCGGCCTTTTTTGCGTGCGCCGCCGTCCGCTCACGCATCGACCGCGACCAGCCCCGCCGCGGCCGCCATCGGCAGCCACAGCATCGTGTCGGCCAGCACTTCGTCCGGCGCCCTGCCACTGGACTGCGCCGCCTGCCGCGCGCATTGCGCGAGCGGCGCGCCGCCGGCCAGCGCTTGCAGGCAGTAGAACTGCCACGGCGGCAACTCCTGCATGGCAAGCCGGTAATGCAGGCGCGAGATGGCGACAAAGGCGGGAGCGGCCACGGGCTGGGCCGGCACGGCGTCGTCGGGCGCCGCTTGCGCCTGCTGCCAGAAAGCACACAGGGGGAACGACAGCGCCAGCAGCCGCGTGCACGGCGCCAGGCGCCAGGCCGGCGCCATTCCCAGCATCAAGTCCAGGCCGGAAGGCAAGATTGGCGGCGGCCGTTTTTCCAGCCCCGGCGCCCTGCCCGCTTCGCTGCGCGCCCGCTCCAGCTGCGCCAGTTCGACGGCAAAGCGCAAGGCGTCTCCCTGTGCCCCGGCGCCACGCTGGCTGGCGGCGAGAAAATCGGCAAAACCGCCGCCCAGGTCATACAAGGTAGGCGAAGCGGACGGGTGGCGCCACACATAGGCGCGGGCAAAGAACGCGAACAGCTCGTCGCCCATCACCTTGCGCAAGACGGGATAGTCGGCCTGCAGGCATTCGAGCAGGCGCTGCACGTAGCCGTCCGCATGGATGTGCAGCGGCGCCGGCCCGCCCCGCGCCCGTTTTAGCACTTGCTCCTGCGTCAGGCCGTGGCGCTCGCTGGCCAGCTGCGCGCCGTGCACGGCGCCGCCGGGCGCCGTCATGGCCGTCAGGAACCACGCCTGCAATTGCGCCAGAGGCAGGCCGTTACGGCGCATGGGCCGCCTCCAGGTGAAAGCCCAGCGGCGTGGAGACGGCGGCGGCAACCTTGGCTGGCGCGGCGTCCGTAAATTCGCCCCGCACCGCCGCGCGCGCCTTGTCCAGTTCGACCAGCAGTTGCGGATACGGGGGAATCTCCGCATCCCATTCCAGCAGGGCCGACACGCCGCCCGTCAGCTGCTGCGCCAGCGCGTACAGGCGCCAGACGGCGGCCGGCACGGGCGCATCGTGGGTATCGATCAGCATCGCGCCGCAGACGGTCGGCCCGGCCAGGTGGATCTGCACGATGTGGTCGTGCGGCAGCTGGCGGATGTAGGCGGCCGCGTCATAGCCGTGGTTATGCGCACTGACGTGAACATTATTGACGTCGAGCAATAGCCCGCAGCCCGTGTCCTCGGCCAGGCGCCCCAGGAATTCCCATTCCGGCATGCTGGACTGGGCAAACTCCACGTAGGTGCTGGGGTTTTCCAGGATCAGGGGCCGGCCGAGGAATTCCTGCACCTGCCGCACGCGCGCGCCCACGTGGCGCAGGCTGGCCTCGTCCAGCGGCAGCGGCAGCAGGTCGTGGCTGTTGAGCGAGGCGGCGCCCGTCCAGCACAGGTGGTCGGAAATCCACATGGGCCGGATCTCGGCGGCCAGCTGGCGCAGCTTGCGCAGGTAGGCCAGGCTCAGGGGATCGCTGCTGCCGATCGACAGCGACACGCCATGCATGACGATGGGCACCTGCGCCGCCACCTGCTCGAGCACGTGGCGCGCATAGCCGTGGTTGTCGATGAAATTTTCGCTGATGATCTCGAACCAGTCCACCTGCGGCCCGTGGCGCAGGATGTGCTCGTAGTGCGGCGGGCGCAGCCCCACGCCCAGGCCCAGGTTCGGCAGGCCCAGGCGCGGCCGCGCCTCGTGCAGGATGCCCCGCATCAGGTCGACGGTGGCAAGGCCAGGCGCAGGTCGGTGGGCGCCGGCGGCGCTCCCACCGGCGTGCCGCGCGCCGCCATCACCTTGCCGTAGGCTTCCCAGGCCTTGTCGTAAACGTTGTCGCCCAGCGTAAAGCTCATGCTCTGGCCCAGAGGCTTGCTGCGGTGCTCGGGCGCGGGACCGAAATCGTACAGGGTCATGGTGGCGGGCTCGGGCGGTTCCTTGCCCGTGGTGTTCGGATACAGCTGCGAGGCCGAAATCGGCACGGCGCAGCCGCCGAAGCTCGCGCATTTGTTGTCGCTGGGCGCGCTGTAGACTTTATCGTCCGCCGGCGGAGGTGGCGGCACATAGCATGGCGAGCCCGGCGCTGCGGCGGCCTTGACCGAATGGCCGCAGGAGGAGCCGCCCGTGTCGGCCTGGGCAAAGCCGCAGCCGCCCTGGGCGTGGCAGCCGTTGGAGCCGCGGCACGTATGGTAGACGGCCAGCGCGGCGCAGGTGGACGGCGCTTCGCCCTCCAGGTGCATGCCCTGGCAGGCGTGGTACAGCACGCTCTTGTCGGCCAGCGGCACGCCCGTCGCCAGGTTCGGTGCCTGGCCCAGCACGGCCCAGCAGATGGCCATGCGGTCGCCCGCGCCCACCATCGACGGATACGGGAAGTCCAGTTGCTGGTTCAGCCAGTACTGGTCCAGCACGGAAGTGATGCCGTAGATGGCGCCCGTGGCCACCGTGCTCAGCATTCCTAGGGTGCCGCTGGTATCCTTCAGACGGTTCAGGGCGCCCGCCACGTCGGCCGGCGCGGGGATGTTCTTCGGTGCGGTGGCCGGATTGTAGCGCTCGTTGGTCAGCATGGCTTCGCTCCAGCGCTGGCCTTCCCTGTGCCAGCCGGCCCAGGTCTTCACGGGCAGCATGGCTTTCACGTGACCGAAGCGCTCGTAATGGTCGAACGGGGCGCTGTCGTGGCGCGCCTGGGCGTCGCGCGATTCGGCGTCCTTGCCATTGTTCGCGTAGGACGGGTAATCGCACTGCAAGGCGGCCAGGTCTTCGCGGTAGTCGGGCTGCACGGCCATCAGGCGCTGCGCCGCGTCGCGCCGGTAGCGCTGGATGGCCGCTTCGCTGCCCTCGCCCTGGTCCGTGATGGCCGCCATCATATCGATGGCCTTGTTGAACGAACCCGTCTGGCCGCCATCCTGGTCCTGCGGGCCGAAGCAGGTGTCGAAGCGGGGAAATTCCGCCCGCGCATGGCCCTGGACCCGGCTGTTGAACATGTCTTGCTGCACCGAGCCGTTGACGAACAGTTTTTGCCACAGAGTCTGGCCATCCGTGTATTCGATGCTGATATAGCGCGCATAGCATTCGTACATGTAGCCGATGGTGCCGAACAGGGGCAGATCGTGCACGTGCTTGCCCGGCGTCCAGCCCGGCAGCGGCACTTCCGGGAAGTATTTCGTGTGATCCTGGCTGTCGAACTCGGCCAGCTGGGCGCGGGCCTGCTGTTCCGGTTGCTCGATGGCGAGGAACAGGTCACACTGGTTGTCGTTCAGTTCTTCCAGGTTGACGCGCACGTGGCGGTAGCCGGACGTGTCCTGCAAGTCGACGATGTGCGGGATCACGGTGCAGTGCTCGCCATAGCAGGTCCAGCCGTGGTCCTGCGATTGCAGCTCCGACCCCGTGAAGCACGGCGCCGTGCCGATGGCCGTGGCCAGGTTGGCCGCCATCTGCAAGTGCAGCATTTCCTGGATGAAGACGCTGAAGATGATATTGAAGGCTTTCTGCTCGGCCAGTTCGGGGCGGGCCGTGGTGCCCATGCCCGGCCACTGGCGGCCTTCGTAATACGTGATGCCTTTCGAGTTGATCTGGTGCGTGCCCTGGATCGAGTACATGGTGGCCATGTACAGGGGAATGGTGAACAGCTCCACGCTGACGGCCGCCTGGGCGATGGCGCGCACGGCGGCCGTGTCGGTGGCCAGCATGTCGAGCGGACGGTTGCTGATGGCGGGCTGGGTGCTTCCTAAAACGGGCATTTTCATTCTGTCTCTCCACAGGAAGGATGCGTTTCGGATATCGGGCCGCACCGCGCCATCTGCGCGCGCTGATTACGGCAAGAAATCATACGCCTGGGAAAGATACTTTTGCGGCAAGATTTATGCGCTGATCAAGGGTCAATGCAGACCGCCTTACACCGTGAAAATAGGCGTTTTCAGCTGCCATTCGATGACAATTGAATAGAATCGGCAAAAGCTGTGCGTGTATAAGCGCCGCACCGGCAGGTGCCGGCGCGTGGCTTGCATGGTGATAGTCAGGCGGCCGGCGGCGGCTGGAAGGCGCAAAAGCCGGGCCACTGTTCGCGGCTGTCGCATACTTTCAGACAACCTTTGTTGTCCTTGAACGTGGCGACGACCTTGATGGGAAAACCATAGTGTGGCGTGGTGGCCAGGAAGGCGGATGAGCAGCTTTGCTCGTTGCTGAAGCGGAAAGTGATTTCTTCGCGGCGGCCCTTGCGCTCAAAGCTCAGCATGAAGGTTTCATTGCTGTTCCACTGCGCCTTGCCAGGCACACGGAAGCGGTAGCGCGGGTTGCCCGCCTGCTGGCCATCCAGTTTCTGGCCAAATACGCGGCTGCTGGCCGTGGCCGTCTCGACCTTGGCAACCGGATACACGACGCCAAAGATATAGGTGCCGGCAAACCCCTGGTCGAAGCCGAGTCCCTTCTGGTAAAACGGCACGACGATATGCGGCGCGCCCGTGTACTCGACGGTATTGCGCGCCGTCGTGCGCGACGTCAGCTTGTCATCGGGCTCTTTGCCGAAGACCACGTCCAGTTCCAGCAAGGCTTGTTGCTTGTCGATATCTTGCGCCAGATAATCCTTGGGGAACGTTTCGCCGTGCACGCAGCCGGCCAGCAAGGAGGCGGCGCAGCAGCCGGCGATCAGTTTAGATATTGTCATGGCTGTTTTCCTTCCGGCGGCGCGGAAATGAGGCCCAGCCCCGTCACTTGCAAGCCGTTCTTGCCTTGTTTCCATTGAAATTGCTGGCCGAACCAGGCCAGTTCCAGCTCGCGCCGGATACGGATCGAATCCGTGCGGCCCTTGCCCGCCTTGATGGCAGCGCTCGCCTGCGCGGAAGCGGCATCAGACAAAGGTTTGAGCCACCGTTGATAGGTGTCTGGCGGCAAGGCCAGCACGCCAGCCACGCCGTCATCGCGCGTGGCAACGATGATCCCCACCTTCGTCAGCGCATTCGTCAGATAGGCGCCGCGCCGCCCGTCGGGCGAGACGGAAACCAGCATGGCACGCGGATAGTCGCCGCTGACGTTGCCCGGCACGTCAAACCACAGCAGCTCGCCCGTGCCCGTATCGAGCGCGCGGCCGTCGCGGGGAAACAGCAGCATCTCGGGACGGCCCGGCTGCGGCACGCCCCATTCGGGGTCGCGCTCCGTGCGCACCATATTGTCGCGCTGCAAGGGACTGATGGGGCGCATCAGCGGTTCGCCATTCTGCACGCCGATCAGTATCGTGCCCTGGCCCGTATAGCCCTTGGTAAAGGCCAGCAGCATGGGCTGGCCTTCGCGCGTGGCCTTGATGGGCCGCACTTCCACCACTTCGCGCGCGCCGCCGGGCCAGTAGCCGTGCCGGCGGAAAGACAAGGTGACGAGAGCGTCGTAACGGCCATTCGTGACGGCAAAGTCGCCGTATTGCCTGACCACCGGCATGTTGGGCGTCTGCGCCTGTGCGGCGGGCCAGATGGCGGCAAGCAGGCTGGCGGCGGCCGCCAGGCGGCATAAAGAGAGGGACAGCATGGCATCCTGTAAAGGTCGCACTGGGCGAAGAATCAGAATTCTAAACGATTCCTCGCCAGCAACACTGCCCAATTGGAAACATCAACGGCGCTGGATTTCGATCAGCTCGATCTCGAACAGCTTCGGCCACAGTTTGCCCGTGACAAACAAGCGTTTGCCCCGTGCATCCCAGGCGATACCGTTGAGCACGGCATCGGGATTGGCCGTGCCCCGCTGTTCCGGCGGCAGCAAGCCTGTCAGGTCGATCCAGCCGACAACTTTACCGCTGGCCGGATCGATGCGGGCGATCACGTCCGCGCCCCACACATTGGCGTACAGCTCGCCGTCGACTATTTCCAGTTCGTTCAGGCGCTCGATGGCACGGCCTTCCGCCTTCACCTCGAAGCGGCGCACCTCGGCCAGGGTTTTCGGATTGAGCACGCGGATGGCGGAGCTGCCGTCGCTCATGTAGACGAACTTGCCATCGCTGGCCAGGCCCCAGCCTTCGCCCTGGTAGCTGAAGGTGCGCTTGAGCTTGAAGGTTTTCTGGTCGAACACATAGCCGGTCTTCGACACCCAGGTCAGGCCCAGGATTTCATCGCCCACGTCCGTGATGCCTTCGCCGAATACCTTTTTGTCGAGCATGCTTTTCTGCAGCACCTTGCCCGTCGCCAATTCCACCTTGCGCAAGGAAGACTGGCCGTTCTGGCCCGTGCTTTCATACAGATGGCCATCCTTGAACAGCAAACCCTGGGTAAATGCTTGGGGGTCGTGCGGATAGGTATTCTTGACGAAATAGCCATACACGGGGATGGCGGCCTGGGCATAGCCCATTTCGCTCATCAGTCCCACCGTGCATAACAATCCCAGCAGCAGCGAGCCTGCCGTGCGTTTCAGTCTGGTTTTACCTGTGTTCTTCATATGCTTGGCGGTGGTTGGCGAGCGGCTATTGTAATCGCCCGGGCTGCGCCATGCGCACCCTGACGAGCTCGAGCCAGGCGCGGGCGGCAAACGACAGCCGCCCTCCGCGGCGCCAGGCCAGCATCAGATTCCACTCCACAGGGGGACCATCGAGGGGAATGACTGTAAATTGCGTTTGATCCAGGGTATCGCAATACATCTTCGGCAGCAGGCATATGCCCACGCCCAGCTGCACCAGCGAGGCAATGAAATCCCACTGCCCGCTGCGGCCCGTGATGCGCGGGGCGAAACCGGCCCGCTGGCAGGCGTCGAGCACGATGTCGTTCAAGGCAAACGCGGCGCCGTAGAAAATGAAGGGACTGTCGGCCAGCTCGGCCAGGGCCACGGAAGCGCGCCCCTGCCACGGCGAGCCGGGCGCGGCCAGCAGGCACAGCGGCGAGCGCACGAGGGGCAAGGCTTCGAAATCCTGCCACGTGGCCGCATTGCCCGGGTAGTCGAGCATGGTGCCCAGTTCCACCGTGCCGGTGCGCAAGTCGCGCTCGATCGCCTGTGTGCCGCTTTCATACATCTTCAGCTCGATACCGGGATAGCGCTGATGGTACTCGGCCAGCCACGGCGCCAGGGTCGAGTGCGTCTGCGGCGACACGCCAACGCGCAGTTCCCCCCGTTCCAGCTGCTGCAAGTCGCGCAATTCCACCTTCAGTTCCGCGTGCAGGGCCAGCAATTCATGCGCGCGCGACAGCACCACCTTGCCCGCGTCCGTCAGGGTAAAGCGCTTGCCCGCGCGGTCCAGCAAGGCCAGGTCCAGCGACTGTTCCAGCTGGGCGACCATCTTGCTGACGGTGGGCTGCGTCACGTGCAGCCTGGCGGCCGCGCGCGTAAAACTGGCTTGCTCGACCACTTCGACAAAGTAGCGCAGGGAGCGGATATCCATGATGCATTCCAAACTCGAATGATAATCATGAGTTTAAGTCATTTTATCTTTTGATGCGGGGTCCCTACAATGAAACCTTCCCCTTGCCGCTAGAAAGCCTGCCGTGAAAGCCGTCCCTTATTCCACTACCGCCCCACTCTCCGTCCCTGCCTGGCGCCAGCCCGCGCAGACCGTGTGGCAAGTGGGCATCTTGATCGCCGCCTGGTGGCTGGCCGACGAGGCCGCCTCCGCCCTGCACTTGCCGTTTTCCGGCGGCGTCGTGGGTCTGTTCGTGCTGGTGGCCTTGCTGCTGGCAGGCTGGGTGCGGCCCGCCGCCATCGAACTGGGCGCGAACTGGCTGCTGGCCAATATGCTGCTGTTCTTTATCCCGCTGGTCGTGTCCGTGGTGCAATTTACTCAGCTGTTGAAGTCACAGGGTGTAATGCTGTTCGTAAATATCGGTTTGGGCTTTGCCAGCGTGATGCTGGCCACGGCCTTCACCGTGGAATGGGTGTGCCGCTATGAACGCAAGTTGCGCCTGCACAAACTGCTGCGCCAGCGCGCAGCGAGGGCGCAGGCATGAATACCGTGCTCCTGTCCCTGCTGTTCTTGCTGCTGACCCTGGTGCTGTTCTACGCCAACCAGGCGCTGCACCGCCGCCATCCGCACTTTTTGCTCACGCCCGCCATCTGCACCTCGGCGTTACTGATCGTCATCGTGCAGGCCACCTCGACGCCGTTCGCCACGTATTTCGGCGAGACGCACTGGCTGCCGTGGCTGCTGGGACCGGCCACCATCGCCTTCGCGCTCCCGATCTTCCAGGAGCGCAAGCTGATCCGCAAGCACTGGCTGGCCCTGTCGCTGGGCAGCTGCGCCGGCATCGTCGCGTCGGTCGCCGCCACCCTGCTGCTGGACCGCTTGCTGGGCGTGCATGGCGACATGGCGCGCAGCCTGCTGGCCAGATCTGTCTCGACACCGTTCGCGCTGGAAGCGTCGCGCCATATGGGCGGCTCGGCCCAGCTGACGGGCATCTTCGTCGTCATGACGGGCCTGTTCGGCCTGATGCTGGGCAAACCGCTGCTGAAACTGCTGCCCTTGCGCATGCGCATCGCCCGTGGCGCGCCGTATGGCGCGGCTGCGCACGGCTTTGGCTTGTCCGTGGCGCGCCGGATCGGCACGGAAGAAGGCGCCGTGGCCAGCCTGACGATGATTTTTTCCGGTGTCGTGACGGTGCTGCTGGCGCCGCTGCTGGGGCGCTTGCTAGCTTAACGTTCCCTCGGCTCGATTGCGGCAGGTCAAAGCGGCAAGCGCGGGTTGGGCGATAGTGTGCGGACTCCCGTTCGCCCACCCTCCCGGAAACCCTATGGCAAGCACATCCAATCCAGGGCCGCAGGCCCTGCAAGTCGACTATTTTTCCGCCAGCGACCAGTTCCTGTTCACGCAGACGGCCGCCGATCTGCTGGAGCAGCAGGCCAATCTCGACCTTGATGCCCAAGTCGATGCCGGCCTGGCCTACCAGGTCAGCCAGTTCCAGTCGCAAATGAAGAGCCGCGCGATGACCGCCGGCGACCGCATCTTGCCCGCCTACATCGGTTTGCTGAGCCAGGCGACGGCCTTTGCCGCGCTATGGAACGCCGCCTACCAGCTGCAACGGCCCCGGCTGGCGCAAGCGGCGCTGGATGCCGGCACACGCGCCGACATCGCGCAGGTCTACCGGCAACTGGCCGTGCAATCGGGGCACATCAACCAGCAAGCCCAGGCGCTGACGGGCGACATGCGCGTCAGCGCCGGCGAACTGGCGCCGCTCAACGCGGGCTTCAATACGGCGCTGTCCGCCACCATCGCCGCCCTCGGCGCCGCCGCCAGCGCGTCATCGGCCAGCATCGACCAGCTGAAAGCCGCCATCAACACGAATATCGCCGATATCGTCGCCGGTGCCAACAAGACGGGCGCTGCCGTGACGGAATTGATCGTCAAGACCATGACCACCATCAGCGATGCCCAGGGTGATGGAAAGACCGCGCCATCGGGCGACTTCGTGGTGCAAGGCATCGATGCGGCGGAACAGGGCGTGGCCGAAACGGCCCAGGCCCGCGCGGCCCTGAACGCCAACAATGCCCTGCTGGCCAGCGCCTACCAGCAGCTGGCCGGCGCCGATGCGCTGGTGGCCGTGGCCAAGGTGGTGCAGGTACAGAACAGCCAGTTCAGCAGCGCCTTTCACAACGCACTCGACACGGCCCAGGTACTGGCCGAGGACTGGGGCCAGTCGCCGCAAGCACCGCCAGCGACGGGCATCAGCGCCGGTCTGGCCGCCTTTGCCGATGCCGTCGCCGGCATGGCCAGCAGCGCCGACACCGAAACGCTGGGCGGGCAGCTCGACTACGCCAACACGGCGTGGCAGCTGCTGGCCGCCAGCTTGGCGCCGCTGGAGCAAGCCATGACAGGCGCTTCCTGAACGGTGCGCCACCGCTTGTTTATCCGACCGCCCACACAATGACCCATCCGACCAGGAGCCGCGCATGTCGAATCAAAACCAGGCAGCACAAGGCATCAGCACCGCCAACAAATCGCAGTGTTCACAAGCGCTGCTGATACAAACCTACGCCAACAGCATCAACGAGCAGCCCAGCGTGGATTTTTCGGGCGACGCCAATTTGCTGAAATACCAGTCGCAAATCAACGATGGCCTGAGCCAGGCGCAAACCCACGCCACGGCCTACCTGAATGTCATCCAGCCCACGATCATTGCCAACATCGCCAATATCGGCAATTACTACGCGCTCAACAACGCCGTGCTGACGGCCTTGCCAACCGGCTCGACGGAGGCGCAATGGATCGCTACCCTGACGGCGCTGCAACAGCAATCCCAGCAATACCAGACGGCCGCGAATGGCGTCGTCAGCGCCCTGCAGACCTTGCACGACAACCTGACCACGGATTCCGCCTCGTTTTCCACCACCGTCAGCGACTTGAACGCGGCCGTGAATGGCGACAATGGCGTGCTCAGCTCCATCAACAGCCAGCTCGGTACCATCCAGGGACAGATCGACGGCGCCATTGCCGGCACCGTGCTGAGCGGGCTGGCCATCGTGGGCGGCACCTTCATGGTCGTCGTCGGCGGCGTGGCCGATTTCGTCACGGCAGGCACGTCGACGCCGCTCGTGGTGGCCGGTGTTGCCGTCGTGGCCGCCGGTATAGGCGGCGAAGTGGCGTCGGCCATCACCCTGAAAAACCTCAACGATGAAAAGGCGACCCTGCTGGGACAGGAAGCGTCGCTGACGGCCGAAGTCAAGCTGGCCACCGGCATCAGCAGCGGCTATGCCAGCCTGTCGAACCAGGTGCAGGCGGCCGTGCAATCGGCCACGCAGATGGAAAACGCGTGGGAATTTCTCAGCAGCGACCTGGGCAGCCTGATCAGCGACCTGCAGCAAGGCATACAAAACACGGACACCATCCGCACCCTGTTCCTGACGGCCGCCAACACGGAAATGCAAGCCGTCACCACGGACATCACCACCATCAAGGGCCAGATGACGGGCGTCACCAGCATCGTCGCACCCAAGGGCCAGACGGTGGGCGAAGCGGCCGTTGCCGCGGCGGCGTGAGCGCCATGGCCGGCCTGCTGACGCAAACCCTCGCCAACCTGCTGGCCGCGCAGCAGCAGATCGCGGCCCTTGGTGGCTTGCCGCCAGCCGCCCAGCAGATCCAGGCCGGCTGCAACGCCTTGATCCAGCCCATGGTGACGCAGACGCGCGCGCTGCAACAGGCTGTTGCCGCCTTCGTCCAGACGGCAACGCCGCAGCTGGCGCAAGTACAAAGCATGCTGGCGGCGCAAGCGCCGCTGCCCGATATCAAGGCGGCGATGTCGGCCCTGCAACAGCAGGCACAGCAGCTGCAAGGCACGGCCAACGGCACGGCCGGCACGCTGACGGCGCAAACGGCGCAATTGATGGGCTATTTCAACCAGCTTGCCGGTGTCGAAGCGGGCTTGCAAAGCCAGGTCACGGCCTTGCAGGGGCAACTGGGCGACGCGCAAAGCGAACTCGATGCGGCGCAGAAGCGCTATTACTATCTGCTGGCGCTGGGTCCGTTCGGCCTCGTCGGCCTGGCCGTGGCGCTGGGCCTGTACTTGAAATGGAAGTCCGATGTCAGCGACCTGCAAGGCCAGATCGGCGGCTTGAATGGCCAGATCGGCGCCTTCAATGGCATGAAGGCGGCGTGCCAGCAGCTGGGCACGGATTGCCAGGGCCTCGCCGCCAGCATTTCAGGCGTGCGCAACGCCGTCAATTTTCTCGTCAGCGACTTGCTCGAGGTCAGCGGCGACCTGGACGCGGGCGACGCCGCGGTCGTCATTGCCCTGATGGCGACGGCCGCCAGCACGGAACTGGCCACCCTGGGAACGGATGCGGCTTGAGCCGCCTGAGGTCCATTGCTTGCAGGGACTGACGGCACGGGCGTTTATCGGGGATAATACGTCTTTCCCCTTGCCAGCACCCGCGCCACGATGAAATACCCCGCAGTTCAGCCTTTCAGCGATATCCTGCCCCGCTTGAGCGAGTTCGATGCCATCATCGATGTGCGCAGCCCGTCCGAGTTCGCGGAAGACCACTTGCCGGGCGCCATCAACCTGCCCGTGCTCGACGACGAACAGCGCGTGCGCGTGGGCACCTTATATAAACAGACGAGCGCCTTCGAGGCAAAAAAACTGGGCGCGGCGCTGGTGGCGAAGAATATTGCGCGGCATATCGAAGACGGTTTGCTCGGTCATCCGCAGCACTGGAAACCGCTCGTCTATTGCTGGCGCGGCGGCAACCGCAGCGGCGCCATGGCGCACATCCTCGCGCGCATCGGCTGGCCCGTCACGCAGCTCGAGGGCGGCTACAAGGATTACCGGCGCCACGTGAACGCCGAGCTGGCCACCCTGCCCGAGCGCTTCGACTTCATCAATGTGCTGTGCGGCCCCACGGGCAGCGGCAAGAGCCGCTTGCTGCAAGTGCTGGACACGCAAGGCGCGCAAGTGATCGACCTGGAGCAATTGGCGGCCCACCGCGGTTCCGTGCTGGGCGGCTTGCCCGAGGAAGACCAGCCATCGCAAAAAGCGTTTGAAAGCGCGCTGTGGCAGCAACTGCACACTTTCGACCCGCAGCTGCCCGTGTTCATCGAATCGGAAAGCAAGAAAGTGGGCCGTTTGCGCGTGCCCGATGCGCTGATGGAAAAGATGCGCGCGGCCGATTGCACGGACGTGCTCCTGGCCACGGACCAGCGCGTGCAATTGCTGATGCAGGACTATGCGCATTTCGTCGGCGACCCGGCCCGCCTGAACGTGCAGCTGGCCCTGCTGACGCAGCTGCATGGCAAGGAAAAAATTGCCCACTGGCAGCAACTGGCCACCTCTGGCCGCATGGCCGAGCTGGTGGAAGAATTGCTGGTCCAGCATTACGACCCCGTCTACCGCCAGTCGATCGCCCGCAACTTCAGCCGCTACGCCCAGGCGACGCCGCTGGTGCTGCCCGATATTTCAGAACATGCCTTTGAGCAAGCCGCACGCGCATTATGTGCTATCGTCGGCGGCAACCGTACCGCCAGCGCCGCGTGATGCCTGGCTTGCCACCCAATTACCTATTTCAGCAGGATGAAGACCATGTCCGATAGCGCAGCAACACCTAATACACCGATCCGATTGACCGAATTTGCCCATGGCGGCGGCTGCGGCTGCAAAATTGCACCGGGCGTGCTGGCCGACATTTTAAAGGGCAGCGGCGGCTTTCCCCTGCCGAAGGAATTGCTGGTCGGCATAGAAACCTCGGATGATGCGGCCGTCTACCAGCTCAACGACGAGCAGGCACTGATCGCCACGACGGATTTCTTCATGCCCATCGTCGACGATCCGTTCGACTTCGGCCGCATCGCCGCCACGAACGCCATTTCCGACGTGTACGCCATGGGCGGCACGCCCATCATGGCCTTGGCCCTGGTCGGCATGCCGATCAACAAGCTGCCGGTGGAAACCATCGGCCTCATATTAAAAGGTGGCGAAACCATCTGCGCCCAGGCCGGCATTCCCATCGCGGGCGGCCACACCATCGATTCCGTCGAACCGATCTATGGCCTCGTCGTGCTGGGCCTGGTCCACCCGTCGCAAGTGAAGCGCAACGCGGGCGCACGCGCCGGCGACAAACTGGTATTGGGCAAGCCGATCGGCGTGGGCATCCTGTCGGCCGCGCTGAAGAAGAATGCGCTCGATGCGGGCGGTTACGCTTCCCTGATCGACAACACCACCAAATTGAATACCCCGGGCAAGAAGCTGGCCCTGCTCGATGGCGTGCATGCGCTGACGGACGTGACGGGCTTCGGCTTGCTGGGCCATACCCTGGAACTGGCGCGCGGCGCCAAGTTGCAGGCGCGTATCGCCATGGATGCCGTGCCGCTGCTGCCGCAAGTGCAGCAACTGGCGCAAAACGGCAACATCACGGGCGCCTCCGGCCGCAACTGGCAGGGATATGGCGCGCAAGTGGCGCTGGCCGACAGCCTGAGCGCCATCGACAAGGCGATTCTGACGGACCCGCAAACGGCCGGCCCCCTGCTGGTGGCCTGCGCGCCGGAAGCCGTCGAGCAAGTGCTGGCGATTTTCCGCGCAGAAGGTTTTGCCGACGCCACAGTGATTGGCGACGTGCTGGAAGGCACGACCGGGGTTTCCGTATTTTAATGAACAATTTTTTAAAGGCAGTCCCATGACCACATTCTCGAAATTTCCCGCCATCCTGGCCACCGTCGCCGCCACCCTGGCCATCCACAGCGGCCTGGCGCAAGCGCAGCAAGTGTTGCGCGTGTCCGCCATTCCCGACGAAGCGCCGACGGAATTGCAGCGCAAGTTCAAGCCGCTGGGCAGCTACCTGGAGAAAAAGCTGGGCATGAAGGTGGAATTCACGCCTGTCACCGATTATGCGGCCTCCGTGGAAGGCTTGATCAATAACAAGCTCGACATGGTCTGGTTCGGCGGTTTTACCTTCGTGCAAGCGAACGTGCGCAGCGGCGGCAAGATCGTCCCGCTGGTGCAGCGCGAGGAAGACACGAAATTCCGCTCGGTTTTTGTGACCACCAGCAAGGACATCAACCAGTTGTCCGACCTGAAAGGCAAGAATTTCACGTTCGGCTCGGAATCGTCGACCTCGGGCCACTTGATGCCACGCTACTACTTGCTGGCAGCCAAGATCAATCCTGACACGGACATGAAGCGCATCGCGTTTTCCGGCGCGCATGACGCCACCGTGGCGGCAGTGGCCGGCGGCAAGGTCGATGCGGGCACCTTGAACATTTCTGTTTGGGAAAAACTGGTCGAAGCGAAAAAGGTCGACCCAAGCAAGGTGCGCGTGTTCTACACGACACCAGGCTACTACGACTACAACTGGAGCGTGCGCGCCGACATGAACCCCGCCGTGCGCAAGAAACTGACGGACGCCTTCCTGGCGCTGGACCCATCGACGACTGAAGGCAAGGAAATCCTCGAATTGCAGCGCGCCACCAAGTTCATCCCGACCAAGGCCGAGAACTACAAGGATATCGAAGCGGCCGCGCGCGATGCGAAGCTGTTGAAGTAACTTTATTGCCGAACCTGTCGGATTACGTCCTGCGGACTAATCCGACCTACGCTGTCCGTTGTATGGCG
Source organism: Janthinobacterium sp. HH104 (assembly GCF_001758715.1). Taxonomy (NCBI): domain Bacteria; kingdom Pseudomonadati; phylum Pseudomonadota; class Betaproteobacteria; order Burkholderiales; family Oxalobacteraceae; genus Janthinobacterium; species Janthinobacterium sp. HH104. Next base: position 100,178 of record NZ_LRIB01000024.1, read on the forward strand.
TAGGTCGGATTAGCGGCGCAGCCGTGTAATCCGACACCGCCCCAAAAAAAACCGAAACATCGCATGACATTCCAACTTCACAAGGTCAGCGTCCACCACGCGGGTGCGCCCGGCAATGCGCTGGCCCTGCGCGAACTCAGCCTGGACGTGGCCCAAGGTGAACAGATCGCCCTGATCGGCCCTTCCGGCGCTGGCAAGACCAGCTTGCTGCACACCCTGGCCTGCGCGCTGCGCCCGGAATCGGGTACATTGAACATTCTTGGCACTTCACCCTGGCAAGTCGCCAGCGCCGCGCGCCACCGCTTGCGCGCGCGCCTGTTCCTGGCACCGCAGACGCCGCCGCTGCCGCCGCGCCAGCGGGTCGTCAACGCCGTGCTGGCGGGCCGCTTGCCGCAATGGAGTTTGTGGACGGCTATCCGCTCGCTGCTGGCGCCGGCCGATCCGCGCGCCGCGTGGGAAGCCCTCGGTAAATTCAACCTGCAGGATAAACTGTATGCGCGTGTCGACCGCCTGTCCGGCGGCGAACGCCAGCGCTGCGGCATGGCCCGCGCGCTCGTGTCGAACGCGGAGGTGTTCCTTGTCGACGAACCCTTGTCCGCGCTCGACCCCACACTGGCTTTGCAGACGATCCATGTGCTGCAGGCCGAAGCAACGGAACGCAACGCCACCCTGATCTGCAGCCTGCACCAGGTGGAAATCGCCCGCGCCTGCTTTACGCGCATCGTCGCCCTGCGCGATGGCGAGATTGTCTTCGACTTGCCTGGCGCCAAGGTCAGCGACGCGATGATCGCCGAACTGTACCGCAACAAGGCCGATCCCGCTCCGCAATTCGAGGCCGTGGAAACGAAGCTGGACGCCGCGAGGCCCCTTTGCTGAAGAGCGCCGCCATGCCACGCGACCCCGCCTGGCGCGGCCGCCTGACCGGCGGCGCCGTCGTGCTGCTCGTGCTGTGGCCGATGCTGGTACAGGCCGAATTCAAGCCGTGGATTTTATGGGATGCGCAAAGCCTGGCCGCCACCTGGCAATTCATCGCCAGCTTCGTGCCACCCGCCCACTCGCTGGAATTCCTGCAACTGGTAGCCGTATCCAGCTGGGAAACCATAGCCATGGCCACGGCCGGCATGGCGCTGGCCATGCTGGGCGCCATTCCATTGACACTGCTGGTGACGGAGCGGCTGTCGATTTCGCGCATCGGCTCTGGCCGAGTGTCGCCGCTGGCTGCCAGCGTGCGCCACGCCGTGCGCGCGCTGCTGGTGCTGCTGCGCAGCGTGCCGGAACTGGTCTGGGCCTTGCTGTTGGTGCGCATCGTCGGCCTGGGACCGACGGCGGGCGTGATCGCCATTGCGCTCACCTATTGCGGCATGCTGGGCAAGGTCTACGCGGAAATCCTTGAATCGTCGGATGCGTCCGCCTGCAACGCCCTGCTCCACAATGGCAGCGGCAGATTACAAGCCTTGCTGTACGGCGCCCTGCCCGAATCGGCCGCCGAACTGGTGTCATACACGATTTACCGCTGGGAATGCGCGATCCGCGGCTCCGTCGTCATGGGTTTTGTCGGCGCGGGCGGCCTGGGCCAGCGCATGGATGAATCGATGAAGATGATGGCGGGCAGTGAACTGGCCACCATGCTGATGGTGTTCGTGCTGCTGGTGGCGGGCGCCGACGCCGTGTCCGCCATGCTGCGCCGGAGGCTGGCATGAAGCATCACCTTGACGCCATGCTGCCCACCCCATCGCCCGTGCGGTGGTCGACCTGGGCCTTGCTGGCCGGCTTGCTGCTGCTGGTCATCGCCAGCTTCGCCACCCTGCCCCTGAAATGGGGCGAGTTCTTCAGCGCGGACGCCGTGCGCACGAGCGCCGACTTCCTGCACGGCTTCGCCCCGCCCGAGCTGGCGCCGAACTTCCTCATGAAAGTGGGCGTCGCCACGTTCGAGACACTGGCCATGTCGGCCATCGGCACGGTGATCGCGGCACTCGTGGGCGCGCTGCTGGCCCTGCCCGCCAGCGGCCGCTTTGGTCGCTTGGCGCGCAATGCCACGCGCGCGATACTCAACGTGCTGCGCTCGATTCCCGAACTGGTATGGGCTTCGATTCTGCTGATCGCCGCCGGCCTGGGCCCGTTCGCGGGCACCCTGGCGCTGGCGCTGCATACGATGGGCGTGCTGGGCCGGTTGTTTGCCGATGCGTTTGAGAATTGCCCGCCCTTGCCGGCCACCACCTTGCGCATCAATGGCGCGCGTCCTGCCGTGGCCTTCCTGTACGCCACCTTGCCCCAGTGCGGTCCGCAGATGATGTCGTACACCTTGTACCGCTGGGAAAACAATATCCGCGCAGCCGCCATCCTCGGCGTCGTCGGTGCTGGCGGCCTGGGGCAAATGCTGAAATACCATCTGTCGCTGTTCCAGATGCAAAACGCCGCTACCGTCATCGTCGCCATGCTGCTGATGGTGGCCGCCGTCGATGGCCTCAGCTACCTGCTGCGCCGCGCCATGACCCGTTAATTTTTTACTTTTCACAAGGAAAATCCATGTCAGGCTGGTGGACCATTATCTCGACAGACACGCCGGAGCAAATGGCCGACATGACGAAAGTCAACAAGGACGCTTTTCTCGCCACGTGGGAAGCGGGCCTGTTCGGCGCCGACTGGATCGCCCAGCTGTGCCACGATGGCAAGGCAACCCAGCTGGCTTTCAACGGCTTTCCCAACCGCTACACGGCGCTGGCGAACGTCGTCGTGCCCCTGCTGCAGGCGGGCATCGCCGAAGCGCAGGATGGCGAATTTCCGCAGGACCGGCTCACAGGCTGGCCCGGCTGCATTACCGTGCACCAGGACCGCATCGCCGCCTGTAAGCCCGGTCAGCTGCTGACCATCGAAGTGTGGGATCAATCGTAAATGATGATTAAAGGCAAATGGTTTAGACTGATGCGCAGCTGCAACTAGAGGAGTTCATGATGGGATTGGCAATTTCGGTCGGCGCCCTTGCCGACCTGCTGGAAGAAGACCCGGAAGGCGCGCAGTGGCTCGTCACCGCTTTGGAGGAAGCCAATCTGCTGCTGCAAAAGGCGGGATTGCCACAGCACAACGAACCAGCTGCGCTGCCGCAACTGGACTCGCGCGTCATGCTCGATTCCTTTCCATACAGCTTCCTGCACACGCTGCGCCGCGCGTATGCCCATGCGCGCCTCGATGCGCAATGGCGTGCCACGCCACTGGCCGACGGCGAGGATGCAAGCGAGGATCCGGTGCTCGATGCCGCGCAAGATGACTTTGACAGCCACCTGATCTGCCATTCCGATTGCGAAGGTTTTTATTTCCCCCTGGTCTTCGAGGAAGTCATTTTTGCCGATGAGGAACACGCGCTGCTGGGTGGCATGCTGGGCTCCTCGTACAGCCTGCGCGCTGAACTGGTCACGGTCGCGCCCGCGCTGGGCATCTTCCTGCTGGGTAACGAACTGAGCGATGAAGAAGCGGCCCGCATCAATGCGCGCATCGACGCGGAGGACGGCCTGGAGCGCGAACTGGTCGCCTGGCTGGCCGCGTACGAGGCATGCCGGCTCAGCATCGAGCACAAGACGGCGATCGTCTTCAATTGAGCATGCTGATACACCCCACCACTGCCGCCGACTGGCCGGCACTGAAGTCCACGCGTCTGGCCGCCCTGCTCGACGCGCCCACGGCCTTTGGCGCCAGCCACGCCAGCGCCGCCGGTTTTTCCGATGCCGACTGGCAGCAGCGCGCCACCAGCACGCCCCAGCGCACGTTTTTCCTCGCCTTTGGCGGAGAACACCCCATCGGCCTGGCCGCGCAAGTGGTGGCCGGCAATGGCGAGTGCCACCTGATCGCCATGTGGGTGCATCGCGAATATCGGGGCATGGCCGTGGCGCAGGGCCTGGTCGACGCCGTGAAACAATGCGCTGTCGGCAGTGCTCGACGTGGCGCCGGAAAATGCACGCGCCGCCGCGTTTTACCGGAAACAGGGCTTTGTCTTTTTGCCGGAGTGGGAAGCGCTGGAAAGCCATCCGCATATCCAGGTGCAGAAGATGGAATGGCTGGCGCCGGCATAGGTATTAATCAGTAGAAAGGTGCAAAGCGATGCTGCGATCTATCTCGACACTCCTGCTGTTGACTGTCCTTGCCGGCAAGGCGAGCGCAGCGAATATTCCCGATATCGTTCTTGAATATGCCCATGCGTTTGCGCAAACACAGGCGGCGGACAAGCAAGCATCCACGCCGCCAGCCGACTACGCGCAATGGTTCTTTCAAGGCTTGACCCATCCCTCAGGCGGCATCGTGACGCAATCGGCCGCCATGCGTGATGCCTACGTGAATGGCCAACGCTATTGGCGCGATCATCCGTCCGAACGGACCAACATCATGGCAGGCTATGGCTACCGTGCCATCGAGCGCGATGGCGTCTGGTCGCGGGGCTTTGAAAAGAGCGTTTTCCAACCGGCCCATACTGATCTCGACCTTGACGCCAGAGCATGGTGGTTCAACTCCTTCGGCAGCGTCGGGTGGCGGGACGTCGGCCTGGTGGCGCCCAATTCAAGCTATGAGCAGCCGCGCGTGCATATTGCCGGTTATCTCAGTCCCAAAGGCCATTACGGCCATCTGGGCGCCTATGAACATGAAGTCCTGGTCACATCGGGCGCCGCCGTGCAAGCTGCGGATCATTGATGGTGAATCCGGATAAACGCGATTTCAAGCACTCCATTCATCCCGATTGACATCCTGTCTTAAAAACCACCTGGCGCCTGTGTTTTTTTCTACACTCTGCCAAGGTGAGATTACTTGGGATTCAAATGAACAGGATGAATATGCGTGCAATAGCTGGTCTTATGCTGTGTTTATACGGCGCCGCGGTACAGGCCCAGGCGGATACGGCGCAAGCCACGGAGCCATCCGCTCAGGATGTCGCGGCGTCCGTCAATGTAAAGGGCATCCGCGACCCGGACTGGAAGCCCTACAGTGCCATGCTCAAGGGCGTCAAGCGCTTCGAGGAAAAACATGCGCTGGCGCCAGGCGCGCAGCTGCGCTTCATCCTGGAGCCGCGCCGTGCCGACGTCGACATGCACGCCATCGCGCTGCGGCTGGAAAGCGATGACGCGGCTATGGCCATACCGATGGGGGAGCGCAATATCTTCACCTTGCCCGTCGAACAGGGACCGCTGTATGAAAAGGCCGAGCTGACCGTGAACCGCAAGGCGGGCTCGGTCAGGTGGATTCCCTACGTCAGGAGCGCGGCGTCCAGCGACACGTTGCGCCGCCTGGGCGACCTGCGGCTGGCGTGCGAAGTCCATTGGGCCATCGACAAGGACACCTTGCCTTTTGCTATGCGCACGGCGATGGGCGCATTGGGCGGACCCTGCAATTTCGTGTCGCAAAAGGGAACCTACAGCTTTTCCGAACCACGGCGCATCACGGCCGCGACCATCAGCTACAACGGCAAAAGCGCGCCCGTGCCCTTCAGCGGTTCGTCGTTCACGCCACCGTTGCGGGAGCAGGATTGGAGCGATGACAGTATGATCGAACTGACATTCGATAACAATTAGCCTGCGTACCCTGCATTGTCGCCACATTGCCTGCCGCGTTTTCAATGATCTTGCTGCTGGCGAGCCGCGCATGGAAACAGGAAATAGCCCCCGTTTAGCAGGATATCTAGATATTTATCAGCACCAAAGCAGCTGCAGCTGCAAGAATTAACCACGGATGTAGCGCCCCATGGCTGCAACCGTTTTTTGGAGACATTGATTGCTCGTATTCCTTTGCTGCCGTCCTTATTTTACTTCCGGAGCGCCCCATGGAAGCATCCAGCAACGAGCGTGATTCCAGCCAGAAGGATGCTGACTTTAATGCCCAGATGGAACTGTACGTCAAACGCAAATTAAAACTCCTGGCCGCACAAATTGGCACATTGACATTTCTACTTGGAGCGCTAGGATTCATGGGGATTGGATACAAAGAACTCATTTTTACACCGATCGTAAAATATATCTATCCACCATCGCTGATACGGGAAGAATTGCTGAAATTGAGCACCGATACGGATAGCAAGGAATCGACTGCCTTGAAAACCAACGTTCTGGACTTCCTGCATGATCATGTGGACTCCGGCTATACGAAGGTGATGATTCTGCCGGCCAGGGGCAAATTCAATGACAACAATATCCCTTTCTATTCGACTCCCGAGCAGGAAGTTGAACTGACCATCTACGTCGACACAGAACAACTCGACTTTCGATATGTGGCAACCGTGGACCAGAAACCGATCGATGACGACGGAGGTTCCGATCATTCCATTCCAATGAGCCGTCCCGTTTTGAATATCTCGCTAGCCAAAAAACTCAACTTTGACCAGTTTTCCAAACATAAAAGATTGCCCAACCTGCATCTGCTATCGATCAGCCCAACCGATGTACAGAACAAGGATGTCATCATTACGTGCGTCATTATCGTCAGAAACAAAAAAATGAGGCAACAATAAATGTCCCATTTCAAAAGGCAACTTGTTTACCTGGGCATCTCGGTGCTGGCGACCATTGCAATGCCATCGGCAAGTGCAGGCATTCCGTTGCAGTACAAAAAAGTGGCGCCCGGCATAGAGATCAGCGACGCAACCGTTGCGGTGAACAAAAGCAGTGCCGATTCCGTGGATTTTCACCTTATCCGTGTCAATCCCGCGCTGGTGCGCATATCGGTCGTTGACGTGCGCTACTTGTCCAATCCGCATGACAAGAATTCCATGCAGATCGCCTTCAGCCTGCGAGAAGTGATGCGCCTGATTACTCCTGCTGCGGCAATTAACGGTGGCTACACGCGCTCCCTCATCAAGCCGATACCGACCGGCTTGATTTTATCCGAAGGCAAACATACCTCGAAAATCATCAACGATTCAACAAAAATCAGAGGGGTCATCTGCATCCACCGCGATGGACGCATCGCCATCGATGAAATCAGCGCCATCGCCACGACCGACTGCCTATCTGCCATTCAGTCCGGCCCAATGGTCATTGAAAAAAATGGTGTGAACGGCATACGCAAGTCGCAACAATCGGTCAGGGCCGTACGCTCGCTGGTGGGTATCGATCAAAAGGGATGGGTGTACCTGATACAGACGACGAGCGCCTCACTGTTTGATCTGGCGGAGATACTTCGCCCGGGTGGCGCCCTGGGCACCGGCCTGAATGCCGTCCTCAATCTTGACGGAGACGTCGATTCAGGAATGATGCTCAAGGACGAAAATGGTACCCGTATCTTTGGCAACGTCGATGCTGTCATTCCCAGTGCCCTGGTCATCCATTCACTCCCGTATCGGGGCAGGCGTCAAAAATAACAACACTCCGGCTCGCGCCACACTTCGCGGTTTTATCAGGCGAGGTTTGCAGGGAAACGCCTTACTTCACCCGCTGCTTCTCCAGCTTGCGCGCCAATGTACGCCGGTGCATGCCGAGGCGGCGGGCCGTTTCCGAGATATTGAAATCCGTCTCGGCCAGCATTTCGTGGATGCGTTCCCATTCGAGCGTCTTGATGTTGGTGGCGCGGTTCGTCAGTTCGATGTCGGCATTGCCGGCCACGTGGCCAAAGGCCGCTTCGATGTCGTCCGTGTTCGACGGTTTCGCCAGGTACTGACAGGCACCCAGCTTGATCGCTTCGACGGCCGTGCCGATGCTGGCGTAGCCGGTCAGCACGACGATCAGCATGTCCGGGTCATGCTGGTGCAGCATCTGCACGCAGGCCAGGCCCGAGGTGTTCCCATTCAACTTCAAATCGACGACGGCGTAGTCGGGGCAATGCTGCTCGAGCAAGGCGCTCGCTTCGTCGAAATTGGTGGCCAGGATGACTTGGTAGCCGCGCCGTTCGAACGAGCGGCCCAGGGTGCGGGCAAACGCGGCATCGTCTTCCACGATCAGTAACAGACGGTCATCCTGCATGGTGGTCGCTTTCTCTTTCCAGTTTGATGGCCGCCAGCGGCAAGGCCAGGTGCACCACCGCCCCGCCCTGCACCCGGTTGCGTGCCGTCACCGTGCCGCCCAGGGTACGCGCGACATTGACCACCAGGAACAAACCGAGGCCGCCGCCGGGCTTGCCCTTGCTGCTTTGGTACGGTTTACCCAGGTGCGTCAGCATCGACGGCTCGAAGCCGGGGCCCGCATCGGTAATGACCAGGTGCAAGGCATCCGCTTCGCGCGTCGCTTCGAAACGCAGCCACTCGGGCGACGCTTCCAGCGCATTGTCGAGCACATTGCAGATGGTTTGCTTCAGGGTCGAATCGAAGACGACGGGCACGTCGTGCTCGATGCGGTTATCGTATTCGAAACCCTGGATCGGGCGGCTGGTGCGCCACTCGTCGACCAGGTCGTTGAGGAAGGTATTGATCGTCGTCTTCACGGAAGATTCCCCGCGCGCCTCGCCCGCCGACAATAAAATGCCGCTGACGATGCTCTTGCAGCGCTGCAACTGGGCCTGCATTTCCGTGATTTCTTCCAGCAATTCGCTGTTCTTGCTCAGTTCCGGCATGCGGCGCCAGTCGCCGAGGATGACGGACAGGGTTGCCAGCGGCGTGCCCAGCTCGTGCGCGGCGCCCGAGGCCAGCAAGCCCATGCGGATGATGTGCTCTTCTTCCGCCGCGCGCTGGCGCAAGTCCGCCACCTTGGCGTCGCCGGCGCGCTGGTTGCGGTTGATGCGCGTGATGAACACCACCAGCAAGGCGGCATTCAAAATAAAGCAGATCAGCAAGCCCTGCACGTAGAGGCTGGAAAAGCCCCGCTCGGGGTCGATCGGCAGAATCAAGGGGCCGGGCAGCAAGGCCAGGCCGGCCAGGCACAGGCTCGTGATGGCCACCATGATCCAGGTCGACCACACTTCCAGCAGCACGGCGCTGAGGATGACTTGCAGCAGGTACAGGAAGGCAAACGGGTTGCTGATGCCGCCGCTCAGGTAGAGCTGGGCCGTCAGCACGGTGACGTCGACCAGCAGAGCGAGGAACAGGGCCGTGTTGGAAACGGGCTGGCGTTCATGCCAGCGCAGCAGGCTGGCAAGGTTAAAAGCGATGAGGCAGGACAGCACTTCGAGCATGTAGGGCACGGGCAAGGCGATGCCCAGTCCCACGCCCACGCCGAAGATCGTGCTGATCTGGCCGATAACGGCCAGCCAGCGCAGCTGGATCAGCAGCTTCATGTTCTGGTGGCCGGCCGGATGTTCCATCTCGGCCGCCACCGCGCCGCGCTCTAACACTTCGCGGTTGGGCAGGATCTCAATCCTGCCCGGCATGGTCACTCTCTTGAAGACCGGCATTACGGCGCGCGCGGCGGCGCTTGTCCTCGCGCACGAGCCACCACGTGATGCCGGCCACCATCAGGGCCAGCGCGAACCACGTCAGGGCGTACACGAGGTGGTTGTTGTGGAAGGAAATCACGGTCAGGCCGCCGACGGGTGCATCAACGGCCGTTTCCGATTTGGCCTTTGCGTCGACAAAATACGGCGCCACGTTGCTCAGCATGTGCGAGGCGCCGATGGCGGCCACGTCGCGCGAATACCAGTGTTGCGTGGCGGGACTGTTTTCGCGCAGGAAGCCGCCGCCCGTCTCGCTGACGCGCAGCAAGCCGTCGACGTGCACGATGCCGGCCGGCGTGCTGGCGGCGATGCCTTCGCGTTTCGGCACGAAGCCGCGGTTGACCAGCACGGTGCTGCCATCGGCCAGACGCAAGGGCGTCATCAGCCAGTAACCGCTGCCCAGTGCCGTCGTTGCTTGCACCAGGGTATTAAAAATGGGGAGATAGGTACCGGAGAGTCGCACATGGCGGTATTCGTCCGTTTGCTGCGTGATGCTGGCCCAGGCTGCGGGTCCAGGGGCGTCCGTTGCGGGCGCATGTACGCGTTGTTCGACGCGCTCGATCAGGTCAAGCTTCCAGAACAGGCGCTTGACTTGCCAGGTGCCCAAGGCACAGAAACCGGCAAACAAGATCCCCGCCAGCAAGGCTAATGCGTAGCGCACAGCCATGCCGCGTGGGCCTGGCGCGGCATCTTGCGATGCGGCGCCAGGGGCGCGCCCGGTGTTGCTTGGGCGCGTATTACTCATCATGGAGCCGTTTTCGTATGCATGTACTCAGGCATCAGATCCGGCATCATGTTGTGGTTCATGTGGTACATGACCCACAGGGAACCGGCCATGGCAATGCCCACGATCATGATGGTGAAGATCAGCGCCATCATGTTCCAGCCGCCTTCGGACTTGGTGTTCATGTGCAGGAAGTACACCATGTGTACCACGACTTGAACAGCCGCGAACGCCAGCAGGACCAGGCCCATGGTGCCCGAGTTGGTGATGGCTTTCGTCATCACCAGCCAGAACGGAATGGCCGTCAGGATCACCGACAGGATGAAACCGATCGTGTAGCTTTTCAGGCTGCCATGATCGTGGTTGTCATGGTGGTGGCTATCGCCGTGTGTGTGGTGGTCGCTCATGGCAGCACTCCCATCAGGTAGACAAAGGTGAAGACGCCGATCCAGATGACGTCCAGGAAGTGCCAGAACAGCGACAGGCACATCATGCGGCGGCCGTTTTCCGGGGTCAGGCCATGCTTGTTCAACTGGAACATCAAGGTCACGAGCCAGATCACGCCGAACGTCACGTGCAAGCCGTGGGTACCGACCAGGGCGAAGAACGACGACAGGAACGCGCTGCGCTGCGGACCGGCGCCTTCGTGGATCAGATGAATGAATTCATACATTTCCAGCGACAGGAAGGCCAGGCCGAACAGGCCCGTGATGCCCAGCCAGACCAGGGTGCTGCGCAATTGCTTGCGCTGCATGGCCAGCATGGCGAAGCCGTAGGTGATCGACGACAGCAGCAGCATGGCCGTGTTGACGGCCACCAGCGGCAGGTCGAACAGCGCGGCGCCCGTCGGGCCGTCCGCGTAGCTGCGGCCGACCACGGCGTACGTGGCGAACAGACAGGCGAAGATCAGGCAATCGCTCATCAGGTAGAGCCAGAAACCCAGCAGGCTGCCGTTTTCCGGGTGGTGCTCGCGCACAAAGTAGCTGCGCGTGCTTGGTGCGGCGCCAGCGGCGCCGGTGTTATGGGCGATGGTATCAGACATGGCTGCTCAGCAATTTAGTATAAGCGTCTTCGGTACGGACCACTTCTTCCGCAGGAATGTAGTAATCGCGCTTGTAGTTAAAGGTATGGACGATGATGGTAACCATCATAATCACGAAGCCAATGCTGGCGACGAGCCACATTTGCCAGATCAGGCCAAAACCGACCAGTGCGGACAGTGCGGCGATCACGAAACCAGCCCAGGTGTTCTTCGGCATGTGGATCTTCGTGAAACCGGACGTCGGACGCTGGTAACCGTGTTTCTTCATGTCAGTCCATGCATCGAGTTCGTGCACTTGTGGCGTAAAGGCGAAATTATAGTCTGGCGGTGGCGACGACGTCGACCATTCCAGCGTACGGCCACCCCATGGGTCACCGGTCACGTCGCGCAGAGCGTGACGGTTGCGGTAGCTGACGAAGAACTGGATCAGCATGGAAGCAATACCCAGTGCGATCGAGACGGCGCCAAACCAGGCGATGATGGTCCAGATTTGCAACGATGGATCTTCGAAGTGGTTGACACGACGGGTCACGCCCATCAGGCCCAGCACGTACAGCGGCATGAAGGCCAGGTAGAAGCCGACGAACCAGAACCAGAACGAGCACTTGCCCCAGAACACGTCGAGCTTGTAGCCGAAGGCTTTCGGGTACCAGTAGTTAATCGCAGCGAAGACACCGAAGACCACGCCGCCGATAATCACGTTATGGAAGTGGGCGATCAGGAACAGGCTGTTGTGCAGCACGAAGTCAGCTGGTGGTACGGCCAGCAATACACCGGTCATGCCGCCGATGGTGAAGGTGACCATAAAGCCGATCGTCCACAGCATGGGCAGTTCAAAACGGATGCGGCCGCGGTACATGGTAAACAGCCAGTTGAAGATCTTCGCGCCCGTCGGGATCGAAATGATCATCGTCGTGATGCCGAAGAAGGAGTTGACGCTGGCGCCCGAACCCATGGTAAAGAAGTGATGCAGCCATACCAGGTACGACAGGATCATGATGACGCAGGTGGCGTACACCATCGAGGCGTAGCCGAACAGGCGCTTGCTGCTGAACGTGGCGACGACTTCCGAGAACACGCCGAACAGCGGCAGGATCAGGATGTAGACCTCTGGGTGGCCCCAGATCCAGATCAGGTTGACGTACATCATGGCGTTGCCGCCCAGTTCCGTCGTGAAGAAGTTAAAGCCTGCAACGCGGTCCAGCGACAGCATGGCCAGCACAGCCGTCAGCACCGGGAAAGCGGCGACGATCAGGATGTTGGTGCACAGTGCGGTCCAGGTGAAGACGGGCATTTTCATCCAGGTCATGCCTGGCGCGCGCATCTTGACGATGGTGGCGATCAGGTTGACACCGGACAATAGCGTCCCGACCCCGGCAATCTGCAAGGACCAGATGTAATAGTCTACCCCCACGTCCGGACTGCCGACGATGCCCGACAGTGGTGGATACGCCAGCCAGCCCGTGCGGGCGAATTCGCCGACGAACAGCGAAGCCATGACCAGGGCGGCGCCCATGGTGGTCATCCAGAAGCTGAAGTTGTTAAGGAATGGGAAAGCCACGTCGCGCGCGCCGATTTGCAGCGGCACCACGTAGTTCATCAGACCCGTCACGAAAGGCATCGCGACGAAGAAGATCATGATCACGCCGTGAGCGGTGAAGATCTGGTCGTAGTGATGCGGTGGCAGGAAGCCGGCATTGTCGCCAAAGGCGACAGCCTGCTGGGTACGCATCATCAGCGCATCGGCAAAGCCGCGCAGCAGCATGACGAGGCCCAGGATCATGTACATGATACCGATTTTTTTATGGTCGATACTGGTGATCCAGTCGCGCCACAGGGTACCCCAGACGCGGAAATACGTCAGTGCCGCAACGAGTGCGATACCGCCCAGGGCAACCATGGCAAAGGTCACCAGCAGGATAGGTTCGTGAAATGGAATTGCATCCCAAGTCAGACGGCCGAATATAAGCTTCGTCAGATCAATATGGTCTAGCATTGTTACTCTCAGAGAAAAAAGGGAGGCGCCAGGCAAACGGCGCCAGTATCTGCAGCGCAATGCGCTGCGGGATTCATGCAGTTGTTACTTGGCTTGAACGCCCTTTTCAACCACTGCATCGCTAGCGACTACTGCCGTTACGGCCGCTACCGGGCTATTTGCCATCGTCAACTTATATGGCTGGACCGGCGTCACGCACAGGGCGTCGGAAACGATGGTGCGGTTCAGGATTGCCTTGTACAGGTCGTTAGGCACGGCGCTGTAGCGGCGGACCGGATCGCGTTCGCTAGGCTGGGCCAGCGACAGGTAGTCGTCGCGGTTCAGCGCGCCGCCACCGGCACGTGCCGATTCCACCCATTTGTCGAAGTCCGCATCATTGACACCGTGGAACTTGAAGCGCATGCCCGAGAAACCGGCACCGCTGTAGTTCGCGGAGAAGCCCTTGTAGACACCAGGCTTGTTGATGACGGCATTCAACTGCGTTTCCATGCCCGGCATGGCGTAGATCTGACCTGCCAGTGCGGGGATGAAGAACGAGTTCATGACGGACGACGCGGTGATCTTGAAGCGGATTGGACGATCGACAGGCGCGTACAGTTCATTCACGGAAGCGATGCCTTGCTCCGGGTAGATGAACAGCCATTTCCAGTCCAGGGCCACGACTTCGACGATCATCGGCTTGTGGCTGGCAGGAATAGGACGGTTGGCGTCGATACGGCTCAATGGGCGGTATGGATCGAGGGTGTGGGTACTGATCCAGGTCAGCAGGCCCAGCACGATAATGATCAACAGGGGCGCGCCCCAGATAATCAGCTCGAGGCGAGTCGAGTGGTCCCAGTCCGGCTCGTATTTGGCCGCGGTGTTGTTTTTTCTATAGCGCCATGCGAAAAGCAGGGTCAGGGCGATTACCGGAACGATAATCAACAGCATCAGCAATGTCGAGATGACAATCAGATTGCCTTGCTGAACTGCGATGTCACCAGACGCATTCAGTACCACCGTATTGCAACCAGCCAACAATGCGAGAGGTGAAAGAAGCAGTCCGCGACGAACTTTTAATGAAAACATACAGGAAAGTCCAGTACAGGGGATGAAGATATGGTACTGTATTCTCACTGGAGCGCGTTGGCAATTGGACGTTTTGTCCTACCCCTTGCTCGGATTTTCACTGGGTGGCTGCGGAGTTTTCCTACAGCTATCTATTGAATAGTCCTACTCCGGGCGTGAGACACCCGGGGTATGTTACGCGTTGGCCGAACTCGAAACTATATTGGAGACGATCATCATGTCCAGCACGCGCATACACAGCGGGGATGTACCCGCCGACTTTTCCCCCCACTCCCTGCGCGACGCACGCGGGGCCGGCATGGTCGAATCGCATATCGACCCCGGTGAGATCGCCGTCGGCGTGATCATCGGCCGCGCTTCCGAATACTTTGACTTCTTTGTCTACGCCATCGCCTCGGTGCTGGTGTTTCCACGCGTCTTCTTCCCGTTTGAAGAACGCCTGGAGGGTACATTATATGCATTCCTGATCTTTTCGTTCGCCTTCATCGCCCGTCCGTTCGGCACCGTGATCTTCATGGAGATCCAGCGCCGCATGGGACGCAGCGCCAAGCTGACATTCGCCCTCTTCCTGCTGGGCGTGTCGACGGCCGGCATCGCCTTCCTGCCGACCTACTCGCACCTGGGCTTTGCCGCCATCATCTGGCTGTCCGTGCTGCGCATTGGCCAGGGCGTGGCGCTGGGCGGTTCGTGGGATGGCTTGCCTTCGCTGCTGGCACTGAACGCGCCGGAAAACAAGCGCGGCTGGTACGCCATGTTGGGCCAGCTGGGCGCACCGGTTGGCTTCCTGATCGCCGCCGGCCTGTTCTGGTTCATGCTGACCACCCTGACGGATGAAGACTTCCTCGACTGGGGCTGGCGCTATCCTTTCTATGTGGCTTTCGCCATCAACGTGGTAGCCCTGTTTGCCCGTCTGCGCCTCGTGTCGACGAATGAATATGCGCGCCTGCTCGACGAACGCGAACTGCAGCCCGTGAGCGTGTTTGAAATGAGCCGCGGCCAGGGCCGCAACGTGCTGATCGGCGCCCTCGCCGCGTTGGCCAGCTACGCCCTGTTCCACCTCGTCACCGTGTTCCCGCTGTCGTGGATTTCCGTCTACCAGACGCGTTCCGCCTCGGACTTCCTGCAAATCCAGATGCTGGGCGCCGTGCTGGCCGCCGTCGGCGTGGTGATTTCCGGCGTGCTGGCCGATAAAGTGGGCCGCCGCACCACCCTGGGCGTGCTGGCCGTGCTGATCGCCATCTTCAGCGCCTTCGTGCCAACCCTGATGGGTGGCGGCAATACGGGCCAGGACGTCTTCATCCTCGTGGGCTTCAGCCTGCTGGGCTTGTCCTACGGCCAGGCAGCCGGCGCCGTGACGGCCAACTTCCCTGCCCGCTTCCGCTACACGGGCGCGGCCCTGACGTCCGACCTGGCCTGGCTGGTCGGTGCCGGCTTCGCCCCGCTCGTGGCGCTGGGCCTGTCGGCCAACTTCGGCCTCGCCTATGTCAGCTTCTACCTGCTGTCGGGTGCCGTCGCCTCGCTGGCCGCCCTGAGCCTAAACCGGGCGCTGGAAATCCGCGACTGACATATAGACTGACATATATATAGAGAGAGAGGCAATCCGGGTGGCAGCGCGCCGCCATCCGGAACACCCCAAAAACACCCCAAAAACGCCGGCACCGTCCGGCGTTTTTTCGTAGGTCGGCTTAGCCCGCAGGGGG
>NZ_LRIB01000025.1:0-20502 GCF_001758715.1 Janthinobacterium sp. HH104
GCGAAGCGCCGCCGCCACTGGCAGCTGTAGCCGCCCCGGCGCCAGCACCAGCAGCGCCGCCACCTGCCGCTCCGGCTGCGGCCGCCCCGGCAGCTTCGGGCGCCCCGATCAGTTCCGCCCGTGCCGCCATCAATGCGGCGCTGGAAGCGGCCCGTGCCGCCTCGAAAGGCCGTCCGGGCAGCGCGCCATCGGCGCCATCGTCGGCGCCCAAGTCGGCTGCCCCCGCACCGGCAGCGGAACCTGTCGCCGCGGCGCCAGCCCCGGCCGCACCGGTCCAGGCAGCACCGCCACCACCCGCCGCCGCGAAAGCGCCTGCGCCGTGGGACGATGCGCCACCGGTCGCCGTGATGGAAGCGCCAGTGGCCGCTACGGCACCCGTGCAGCAGGCGCGTCCTGCCGCGCCGCCGCCACAGCAGGCACCCGCCGACGACGACTTGCCGCCGTGGGTCACCGAATTTTCCGACGACAGCGCCTCGGCTGCCGTGTCGGCACCGGCTGCGCAAAGCAGCGAACAGCCGGCCGTCGTCATGCCGCAGCGCGCCGCCAAGCAAGCTGCACCGAGCGGGCCGTATGTGATCACGCCCGTGCCGGGCCTGGACTGGGACGGCAACTGGCCGGCCGTCGCCGCCGTGCTGCCCCTGCGCGGCATAGCCCAGCAGCTGGCCGTGCAGGCCGAGCTGATCGAATGCCTGCACGACGGCCACAGCACCACGTTCCGCCTGCGCGTACCGATCGACACGTGGCGCAGTCCGGCCAACGTGGAAAAACTGGCGGCCGTGCTCAGCGAGCGTTTCGGCCGCAAGGTCAATGTCGACACGGAACTGGGCGCCGTCTGGTACACGGCCAGCGCGGAAGCGCAGGCCCACCGCGAGGCGTGCCAGCTGCAAGCGGAAGCAACCATCGCCAGCGATCCCTTCGTGCTCGACATGAGGCGTGCATTCGACGCTTTTGTTGTGCCGGGAACGATTACCCCTGCACCGGCCGGCTCCGCCGCGCCGACCCTGCATTAATTATTAACAATTGAATTGAACGGAGCATTCTCATGATGAAAAATCAACTGGCTGGCCTGATGAAGCAGGCGCAAGCAATGCAAGACAACATGAAAAAGGCCCAGGAACAACTGGCACTGGTGGAAGTGGAAGGCCAGTCCGGCGCCGGCCTGGTGAAAATCGTCATGACGTGCAAGAACGACGTCAAGCGCGTCTCCATCGACCCGTCGCTGCTGGCCGACGACAAGGACATGCTGGAAGACCTGGTCGCTGCCGCCTTCAACGACGCCGTGCGCAAGGCGGAAGCGACGTCGGCGGAAAAAATGGCAGGCTTGACTGGCGGCATGAACTTGCCAGCCGGCTTCAAAATGCCATTCTGATGCACTACCGCATGCGCTCGATCTATGGCACGGGGCAAGGTTGATCCATGTCCAAGTCGCTTGAATTCTTGACCGAGGCGCTGCGGCGCCTGCCCGGCGTCGGCCCCAAGTCGGCGCAGCGGATGGCGTTTCATTTGTTGCAGCACGATAGGGAAGGCGCGGCCATGCTGTCGCGCGCCCTGTTCCAGGCCGTCGATGCCGTACATCACTGCGGCCTGTGCAACACCTTTACCGAACATGAAGTGTGCGAGACCTGTCTCGACGAAGACCGCGACAAGCGCTTGCTGTGCGTGGTGGAAACGCCCGCCGACCAGCTGATGATCGAGCAGACGCTGACCTACAAGGGCCTGTATTTCGTCCTCATGGGACGGCTCTCTCCGCTGGACGGCATCGGCCCGAAAGACATCCACCTTGAAAAATTATTGAACCGCGCCAACGATGGCGTGGTCGGCGAAGTGGTGCTGGCCACCAACTTCACGAATGAAGGCGAAGCGACGGCCCACTACATCAGCGAAATGCTGAAGGCGCGGGGCTTGCGCGTGAGCCGCCTGGCCCGCGGCGTGCCCGTGGGCGGCGAACTGGAATACGTCGACGCGGGCACGATTGCCCGCGCGATGCTCGACCGCAGGGCAACCTGATTACAACATGACAGAATCCTCCGCGACCACTGGTCCATTGCAAGGCATTAAAGTGCTGGAACTGGGCACCCTGATCGCGGGGCCGTTCTGTGCCCGCATGCTGGCTGAATTCGGCGCCGACGTGATCAAGATCGAGTCGCCCGATGGCGGCGACCCCATCCGTACCTGGCGCGTACTGAAGGATGGCACCTCGCTGTGGTGGTCGGTGCAGGCGCGCAACAAGAAAAGCGTCACCCTGAACCTGAAGTCGCCGGAAGGCCGCGCCATCGCGCGCCAGTTGGCCCTGGAAGCGGACATCATCATCGAGAACTACCGCCCCGGCGTGCTGGAAAAGTGGGATCTCGGCTACGAACAGCTCAAGCAGATTAAACCGTCCCTCATCATGGTGCGCCTGTCCGGCTTTGGCCAGACGGGGCCGATGAAGGACTTGCCCGGTTTCGGCGCCATTGGCGAATCGATGGGCGGCTTGCGCTATGTGTCCGGCTTTGCCGACCGCCCGCCCGTGCGCGTCGGCGTATCGATCGGCGACTCCGTGGCGGCCTTGCACGGCGTGATCGGCGCCATGATGGCCTTGCGCCACCGCGACGTGACCGGTGGTGCGGCCGCTGGCGAAGGGCAGATGGTCGACGTGGCCCTGTACGAATCCGTGTTCAACCTGATGGAATCCCTGGTACCCGAATACGACCAGGCGGGCGTGGTGCGCGAGCGCACGGGCGGCTCGCTGCCCGGCATCGTGCCCTCGAATACCTACACGACGGGCGATGGCGAAAATATCGTGATTGCCGGCAATGGCGACGCCATCTTCAAGCGCTTGATGCTGGCCATGGGCCGCATCGACATGGCGGGCGACCCGCAACTGGCGCGCAACGATGGCCGGGTCGCGCGCACGCAGGAAATCGACGACGCCATCGGCGCCTGGTGCGCCACGCACACGATAGACAGCGCGCTGGCCGTGCTCAAGGCGGCGGATGTGCCGGCCGGCAAAATCTACTCCGTGCGCGACATGATGAGCGACCCGCAGTTTCTCGCTCGCGAGATGTTCGAGCAGCACCAGTTTGCCGACGGCACGCCCGTTAAATTGCCCGCCATCAGCCCGAAACTGTCGGCCACGCCGGGCAAGACCCAGTGGCTGGGGCCGACCCTGGGCCAGCACAACGACGAGGTGCTGGCGTCGCTCGGCTACGATGCGGCGGCCATTGCGCGGCTGAAGGCCGATGGGGTGGTGTAGTGGAATGATGTCGGGAAGGTAGGTCGGATTAGCGGCGGCACGCCGCGTAATCCGACGCCACCACCGGTCAAGTTAACAATGTTGTCGGCTTACGCGCTTCGCGCTAAGCCGACCTACGCAACTCATCTGATATCTATCATGCATCGTTTTTTTTACCGTGCGCTTGTCCTGGCGTCTTCCGCCATTCTCCTCTCCGCCTGCGCCAGCTTCCCGCATGACGCGCCGATTACGGGCCTGCGCCTGATCGGCGAGCAGCGCATCGCGCTCAGGCAGGCGTTCGAGGGCACCACGGTGGGCGGCTTGTCCGGCATCGATTACGATGCGGCCAACAAGAGCTGGGTGATGGAAAGCGATGACCGCTCGGAAATCAATCCGGCCCGCTTCTACCGCGCTGCGCTCCACTACGACAGCAAGGCATTTACGGGCGTGACCTTGAACAGCGTGCATTTCTTCACGCAGCCCGACGGCAGCCGCTATCCGAACCTGGCGCATGCCAAGCTGGAGCAGGGCGACCAGGTGGCCGATATCGAAACCATCCGCGTCGATCCGCAGGATGGCAGTCTGTGGTACGGCAGCGAAGGCAACCGCAAGGTGGGCCTGCATCCGTTCGTGCGTCATGCCGACAGCGGCGGCCGTTACCTGGCCACCTTGCCGACACCGGCGATGTTCAATGTCTCGAAGGAAGAAATCGGCTCGCGCAACAACATGACATTTGAAGCGCTGTCGTTTGCCAGCGATGGCAAGAGCCTGTGGCTGGGCATGGAAGCGGCCCTGTACCAGGATGGCCCGCTGGCCACGCCCGACAACGGCTCCATCGTGCGCATCACGCGCCTGGACCGTGCCGGCAAGGTCCTGGGCCAGTATGCGTATCCGGTCGAGCCGGTGGCGTCGCGGCCCGGGCCCGGACGCGAGGCGGACAATGGCGTGTCGGAAATTCTCGCCGTGAACGATCACCAGGTGCTGGTGGTGGAGCGGGCCGGCGTGGCCAACGCGGACGGCGTCTATACGAACCACGTGCGCATCTACGAAATGGAAACGCAGGGCGCCACCGATGTGCAGGCGCTGCCGGCCTTGGTGGGCGCGTCCTATGTGCCGGCGCGCAAGCGTTTGCTGCTGGACCTGGAAAAGATCGGCCTGGCACGGGTCGACAATATCGAAGGCATCAGCTGGGGGCCGCGCCTGGAAAACGGCCGCCGCAGTCTGGTTTTGATTTCCGACGACAATTTTAATCCGCTGCAAGTCACGCAAATCCTTGCCTTCGAAGTGCTCTAGTTTCCACGCTGGCCAGCTGCTTCGTCTGCCTGGCCAGCATGGCCGTGATCGTGTCGTGCGGCGACGGGTGGCCCAGGAAATAGCCTTGCACCATGTCGCAGCCGTATTCTTCCAGCATCACCAGCTGCTCATCCGTTTCCACGCCCTCGGCCACCACCACCATCTTCAAGCCATGCGCCATGGCGATGATGGCGCGCGTGATGGCCGCGTTTTCCGCATCCTGTGGCAAGCCGGCGATAAAGCTCTTGTCGATCTTCAAGGCCCGCACGTCGAAGCGTTTCAGGTAATTCATTGACGAATAGCCTGTGCCGAAGTCGTCGATCGACAGGTACACGCCGATGCCGCGCAATTGCTCCAGGGTCACCATGGTGGCGCGCGCATCGTCCATCAACGTCCCTTCCGTCAATTCCAGTTCCAGCAGGCGCGCATCGAGGCCCGTGTCGGCCAGGGCCGAGAGCACGATCTGCATCAGGTTTTCATCTTTGAATTGCTTGGCCGACAGGTTGACGGCCATGCGGATGGCGCGCCCGCTAGCGTTTTGCCACGCCTTGGCCTGGTTGCAGGCCGTGCGCAGCACCCATTCGCCGATGGGCACGATCAGCCCCGTCTCTTCGGCCAGCGGGATGAATTCCGTGGGCGAAATGATGCCCCGTTCCGGATGGCGCCACCGGACCAGCGCTTCCACGCCGACGATCTGCGTGCTGGGCACGTCGATCTGCGGCTGGTACAGCAAATACAGTTCGTTGTTCTGCAAGGCTTTGCGCAGACCCACTTCCATCTTGACGTGGCTCATGATTTCCATCGTCAGCGAAGAGCTGTACAGCTTGGCATTGTTCTTGCCGCAATTCTTCGCGTGGTACATGGCCGTGTCCGCATATTTGAGCAGCGAGTTGCAATCCTCGCCGTCTTCCGGATACAGCGAGATGCCGATGCTGGCCGTGACGAAAATCTCGTGCGCCTCGATCATGAACGGGCGGCGCATGGCTTCCTTCACCCGGTGCGCCACGTTCAGCGCGTCTTCCACCCGTTCCAGGTCCGGTATCAAAATCGTGAATTCATCGCCGCCCAGGCGCGCCAGGTTGCTGCCGCCAAAGACGCCATCGAGCTCGTATTCGGCGCGCAGCACCAGGTCGCTGGGGCGGATGGTTTCGCGCAGGCGCTCGGACACCACCTTGAGCAAATGGTCGCCCACGTCGTGGCCCAGGGTGTCGTTGATGCGCTTGAAGGCATCGAGGTCCATGAACAGCACGGCGAATTTCTTGTCGTGCTCTTTCGAGCGCACCAGTTCGCGTTCCAGGGTTTCCAGGAATGCCTGCCGGTTGGGGATGCCCGTCAGGCTGTCGCAATAGGCGAGGCGGCGGATCTGTTCTTCCGTGCGCTTGCGCTCGCTGATGTCGCGCACCAGGCCCAGCACTTCATCGGCCCCCGTCGCCACCAGGCGCGCTTCGAAATGGCGCGTGCTGTCTTCGTGCGTGAGCGTGTAGTCGACCGAGCCGATGTGCTGCGTGGCCAGCACGGCGTGCGCTTGGTCGAGCAGGCGCGCGGCGATTTCGGGCGGCAGCACGTCGCGGATATGGCTGCCCACGCAGTCGGTGATGGAAAAGCCGGCGCTGGCGTCGTGCCCCTGTTCGTAGTCGAGATAAAAACCTTCGCTGTTGAGGCGAAAGAAGGTGTCCGGGATGGCGGCCAGCACGGCGCGGTTGTGCGCGTCGGCGATGCGCAGGCGGGCGATGGCGTCGCTGGCGCGCAGCACGTACAGCACGCGGTGACCGAGGATGGGCCAGTTGATGGGCTTGGAAATGAAGTCCGTCGCTCCCACCTCGTAGGCGCGCGTGACGGCTTCCAGCTCGTCGCCGCCCGTGACCATGATGATGGGCACCGTGCCGCCCACTTCCTGGTGGCGGATTTCGCGGCACACGGCAAAGCCGTCCATGGCCGGCATGTCGACGTCGAGCATGACGAGGTCCGGCCCGCTGTGCTTGTAGCTGGCCAGCGCCTGCACGCCATCTTCGGCCTCGATCACGTCCAGGCCCACCTGCGTGAGCATCTGTCGCATCAGCAAGCGCATCACGGGATCGTCGTCGGCCACCAGCACCAGGCCGCGGGGAGGAGAGAGGGGCGCTGTCATGTCAGTGTTCCTTCACGAGGATGGCGTTCAGCGATTCGCGTACGGTCAGGAAGGCTTGCTGCATCTGCTGCAGCAGGGCAGCCGCGCCCTCGGTGCCGCCGGCGCGGCCCAGTTTTTCCATTTCCTTGCACAGCTGCGCCAGGCTGTCGGCACCCACGTTGGCGCTGCCCGACTTGAGGCTGTGCGCCACCTTGCGCAGCGCTTCCGCATCGGCGCCGGCAATCGCCGCGCGCATGGCGCTCAACTGGCGCGGGGTCTCGCTGGTAAAGGCGAGGATGACCCGCTCGAGCAGCGCATCGCCATCCGAGCCGGACAGGGCGCGGATGTTTTCCAGCGCCTGCCGGTTCAGCGGCTGGGCCGATGTCGGGGCGGCGGATAGCGGCGTTAGCGCGGGCGGGGCCTCTACAGGCGCTTGTAGCTCCGGCGCTTCGCTGTGGTGCACGGTGGCCGCGCGCGGCAGGGTGATCCAGCGGGCGATGGTGTGGCCCAGGTCCTGTTGCGTGAACGGTTTGCTCAGGTAATCGTCCATGCCGGCCGCCAGGCACGCTTCGCGGTCGCCCTGCAGCGCATTGGCCGTGATGGCGACGATGGGCAGCGCGCGCGCGTGGCCACACTGCTGTTCGTGGCGGCGGATTTCCGCCGTGGCGGCAAAGCCATCCATTACGGGCATCTGGCAATCCATCAGGATCAAATCGAAATCCTCGGCCTGCGCCGCCTGCAAGGCCTGTTCGCCGTTGCGCGCGCAGACCACGTCCAGGCCCAGGCTGTCGAGCATGGCCAGCGCCACTTCCACGTTGACGGGATTGTCCTCGGCCAGCAGTACGCGGCGGCGCTGGCGCCGGCCCACTTGCCGCGCCGCATGCGGCGGATGGATGCGCATGCCCTCGCTGGCGCGCGGCGGCGTGACGATGCAGTCGAACAGGTCGCATTCGCGGGCCGGCTTGATCAGCTGGAAGGCCACGCCCGCCTCGCGCCGCTGCACCGGGTCGGCCGCCGCCTGTTCGGTACTCAGCAGCAGTAATTTGAGGTCGGCCAGCAGCGGGTCACTCTTGATGGTGGCGGCCAGGGCCAGGCCGCTGGTGCGCGGCAATTCCATGTCGAGCAGCGCCACGCCATACGGCGTGCCCGCCTGCGCGGCCGCGTGCAGCTTGGCCAGGCAGTCGCTGGCTGTGCCGGCGCTGTCGCTGACGATGTGCCAGCTGGCCAGTTGCCGCTCCAGCACGGCGCGCGTGGCCGGTGTGTGGTCGACGATCAAGGCGCGTAATCCTCGCGTGGTTTTCAGGTTGAAGGACGGGTCGTCGCTGTCGACTCGCCGCTTATCGAAATTTACTTCGAACCAGAAGATCGATCCTTGCGTTAAAGCATTATCAACGCCGATAGTGCCGCCCATCAGTTCCACCAGCTGTTTCGAAATCGTCAATCCCAGGCCCGTGCCGCCGTGCTTGCGCGTGGTCGAGCCGTCCGCCTGCGAGAACGATTCGAAGATGCGCGTCTGCGCCTCGCTCGATACGCCGATGCCAGTGTCGTGCACCTCGAAGCGCAAGCCCACGCTGGGCGCGTCTTCGCTGCAGACGGTCACTTTCACGGTGACCTTGCCCGTTTCCGTAAACTTGATGGCGTTGCCCAGCAGATTGACGATGATCTGGCGCAAACGGTTCGGGTCGCCGCAGATGGCGATGGGAATGTCAAACGCGATGTTGAATTCCAGGCTGATGTTTTTCGCTTGCGCCTGCGGCGCGAACACGTGTTCTATGTCGTCGAGCAATTCGCGGAAATTGAAGCGGATGTATTCCACGCTCAGCTTGCCCGCCTCGATCTTGGAAAAGTCGAGGATGTCGTTGATGATCACCAGCAAATTCTGCCCCGAGCGCTGCACCATGCTCGTGTAGTGGCGCTGCTGCGGGCTCAAAGGGCTGGCCAGCAGCAGCTCCGTCATGCCCAGCACGCCATTCATCGGCGTGCGGATTTCATGGCTCATGGTGGCAAGAAACGCGCTTTTCGCCTGGCTGGCGGCCTCGGCCGCGTCCTTGGCCTTTTCCAGCTGCGCCGTGCGCACGCCCACCTGGCGCTCGAGCTGGTCGCGGTAGTTGGCCAGGGTGCTGTCGCGGCTGTCGATCTGCGCCAGCATGTCGTTGAAACTGTCGATCAGCACGCCCAGCTCGTCGCTGCGCTGGTGCGCGATGCGGTGGCTGTAGGTCTGGCTGCTCGACACTTTTTGCGCCGTGTCGATCAGCTTGGTGATGGGTTCGGCGATCACGCTTTTGAAACGCCGCGCGAGGAACACGGCGATCAGGAAGGACAGCACGGTGGCGCCGCCGATGGCGCCCACGTGGCGGCCGATGTCGCGCCACATGTGGTTCAGGTCGGCCTCGATCAGCACGGCGCCGATCAGCTGTTGCGGCTGGCCTGGCCGGTAGACGGGACGGTACAGACGCATGGCGGGCGCCAGGGTCGTGCCCGTGCCTTGCGTGACGGGCTGCACGGCCATGTCGGCCAGCAGGGCCGGGTCCAGGTCCTCCGGCGTGGCCAGGCCATCGGCATGCTGCGGCGCGCGGTACAGGGCGAACAGGCGCCCGTTCCGGTCGAAAAGGGCCGCCTGGGCGACCTCGTCGCGCGCGGCCAGCGCGGCCAGCACCTGTTCCGCCTGCGGCTGCGCCGATTTGCCTGCCAGCAAGGGCGCCGCGCTGGCCGCACCGATCACGCCCGCCAGCGACAGCAGCTGCTTGCCTTCATCGTCCTTGTGGCTGAGCACGGACGTCAGCGCAAACGCCACGAACACCAGCAGCAGCGCGCAGCCCGACGACAGTACCGAAATCATGGTCAGCTTCTGGCTGATGCTGGAGCGTTGGAAATTGAACATGGTTGCGGCGCTTCTCCGGTCGGCCTGTTGACTGTTTTTTAATTTCCTATTGGAAAAATATAGACGCGAAGACACACCACGATATTGATGTGGGTCTAAGGAAGGAGAGGGGAGGGAAACTTATACGAGATGAAACAAATAGGGCGGTCTCGCAAGACCGCCCTCAAATTATTGCTGAGCTACAACACCTGATCCAGCCGTAGCGAGCGGAAGGGAGAGGTGGCCGAGAAGCGCAACCGTACTAAAGTACGGTGAGCATCGCAGGCCACCTATACCGACGCGCAGTAGGCTGGGGCAGGTGTCCGCTAACAACAACCACCACGCTTACCGGCGCCGCCGTAGCGGGCTTCCTGCCGTTCGCGGAAGAACTCTTCATACGTCATCATCGGCTCGCCGGGATGGGTGACTTCCCGGTGGGCCACATAGGTGTCGTACTCGGGCAAGCCGCACATGAGCCGCATGCTTTGCCCCAGATACCGTCCAGCCTTGATGATTTCGTCGATCATCATTGCACCGTGGGCAAGGCCTGGAACGGCGTTTCCTTGGTGCTCGGCTTGCTGTCGGCGCGCGCCTTCATGATGGTGCGGATGCCGAAGAACAGCACGCTGACGACGACGACCACGAAGAAGGCGGCAAGGCCCGCGTCCAGGTAATCGTTGAAGATGATCTGCTGCATCTGCGCCACGGACTTGGCCGGCGCCAGCAGGGTGCCTTCATCGAGTGCCGCCGAGTATTTCTTGGCATGCGCGAGGAAGCCGACGCGCGGGTTGGCGTCGAAAATCTTTTGCCAGCCCGCCGTCAATGTGCACAGCAGCAGCCAGATGGTCGGCGTGATGGTGACCCACGCATACTGGCCACGTTTCATCTTGAACAACACGCAGGTGCCGAGGATCAGCGCAATCGCGGCCAGCATCTGGTTGGCGATGCCGAACAGCGGCCACAGGGTGTTGATGCCACCCAATGGATCGACCACGCCCTGGTACAGGAAGTAACCCCAGGCCGCCACGCACAGGCCCGTGGCCAGCAGGTTGGCGATGACGTTTTCCGTCTGTTTCAAGGCTGGCACGAAGCTGCCCAGCAAGTCTTGCAGCATGAAGCGGCCGGCACGCGTGCCCGCATCGACGGCCGTCAGGATGAACAGCGCTTCGAACAGGATGGCGAAGTGGTACCAGAAGGCCATCATGGCTTTGCCGCCGATGGCACCCGAGAGAATCTGGGCCATGCCGACGGCCAAGGTCGGGGCGCCGCCGGCGCGCGAGATGATGCTGTGCTCGCCAACGTCCTTGGCCGTTTGCGTCAGCATTTCCGGCGTCACATAAAAGCCCCACTGCGAGATCGCCTGTGCGGCGGACTCAGCCGTGGTGCCGATCAGGGCGGCCGGGCTGTTCATGGCGAAATAGATGCCTGGCTCGATGGTCGAGGCGGCCACCAGGGCCATGATGGCGACGAACGATTCCATCAGCATGGCGCCATAGCCGATGAAGCGGGCATGGCTTTCGTTTTCAATCATCTTCGGCGTGGTGCCCGAGGAAATCAGGGCGTGGAAGCCGGAGACGGCGCCGCAGGCAATCGTAATGAACAGGAAGGGGAACAGATTGCCCGACCAGACGGGGCCGGAGCCATCGATGAACTTGGTCATGGCCGGCATTTTCAGGTAAGGCGCGACGACGATGATGCCGATGGCCAGGCCCAGGATCGTGCCGATCTTCAGGAAAGTGGACAGGTAGTCGCGCGGCGCCAGCAGCAGCCACACGGGCAGGACCGAGGCGATGAAGCCGTAGCCGATCAGCATCCACGTCAGTTCCGTGCCGGTAAACGTGAACATCGGGCCCAATACCGCGTGTTCCTGCACGTACTGGCCGCCGATGATGGCCAGCATCAGCAAGACGAAGCCGATGATGGAGATTTCGCCGATGCGGCCCACGCGGATGAAGCGCGAATACACGCCCATGAACAGGGCGATGGGGATCGTCGCCATCACGGTGAAGCTGCCCCATGGGGAGCCAGTCAGCGCCTTGACGACGATCAATGCCAGCACGGCCAGGATGATGACCATGATCATGAAGCAGCCGAGCAAGGCAATCATGCCGGGAATTTCGCCCAGTTCAGCCTTGATCAGGTCGCCCAGCGAGCGGCCGTCGCGGCGCATGGAAATGAACAGCACGATGAAATCCTGCACGGCACCGGCGAACACGACGCCAGCCAAAATCCACAGCATGCCGGGCAGATAGCCCATCTGTGCGGCCAGCACGGGGCCGACGAGGGGACCGGCGCCGGCAATCGCCGCGAAATGGTGGCCGAACAGCACATATTTGTTTGTTGGCACGTGGTCGAGGCCATCGTTGTGCTTGAAGGCCGGCGTCATGCGACGCGAGTCCAGGCCCAGCACCTTGTCGGCGATGAACAGGCTGTAGAAACGGTAGGCGATCAGATAGACGCAGACGGCGGCGATGACGATCCAGATCGCGCTGATCGATTCGCCGCGTTGCAGGGCGACGACGCCCAGGGACCCGGCGCCTGCCAGCGCAAGCGCTGCCCAGCCGAGCTGTTTGAAAATGCGGTTCATGCTTCCTCCAGAGATGTGACGGGCGCTGTGCCGTGCGATGATGTGTGCTGCCGAGCCTGGTCGTCGCCAGTTTGGGTGTGAATTCGTGGTATCTGCAGCTTATGGCGAGTATTCAGGAATCGTATAATTGCCGCAAGCGCAGCACTACGCAGTAACGCTCAGTATTACTACGCAGGGCGATCGCCGCGCCGCGACGTAAAATCACGCATTCCTACCAGCATCGACGCCGCCCGAGCGCGCAAGGCCATGAAACTCAGACAGAAAGTCATCTTCCTGGCCATTACGCCGCTCATCCTCGCCCTGTGCGCCATCGCGTTTGCCGTGCGACACCAGGCGATTACCCTGGCCGAGCAGCAGCGCGCCACCATTCAGCAAGCGTATCTCGCCAGCAAGGAAGCCGAGCTCAAGCATTACGTGACCCTGGCCAGCCATTCCATTGCCTCGCTGTACCAGTCGGGGCGCAAGGATGACGCCACGCAAGAGGAGGCCAAGCGCATCCTGTCGGCCCTCAGCTATGGCGACGATGGCTATTTCTTCATCTATGATCTGCAGGGCAAGTCGCTGATGCATCCGCGCCAGCCCGAACTGGTGGGGCAGAACCTGTGGCAATTGCGCGACGCCGAAGGCAATCTGACCATCCAGCGCCTGATGCAGCGGGCCAAGAGCGGCGGCGGTTTCGAGCGCTACAACTGGATCAAGCCGTCGACGAACAAGTCCGCGCCCAAGCTCGGCTATGTGATCCTGATGCCGGAATGGGGCTGGATGATGGGTACCGGCATTTATATGGATGACGTGGACCAGGCGCTGGCCAAGGTCGATGCCCAGCAGTCGCGCAATATCCGCTCGACCATGGAGCTGATTGCCGCCATCGCCATCCTCGGTTCCCTGCTGGTGGCCGCCTGCGGCCTCGTGCTGAACTTGCGCGAACTGCGCGTGGCCGACGCCAAGCTGAAAGTGCTGGCGCAGCGCGTGGTGGAATCGCAGGAAGAAGAGCGGGCGCGGCTGTCGCGCGACTTGCATGACGGCATCAGCCAGTGGCTCGTCTCCATCAAGCTGCAGATCGAGGCGGGCATCGCGCGCCTGGGCGGCAATGCGGAACAGAAAGACAAGGCGCCCGCCACGTTCGAGCGGGCGGCCGACCAGCTAAACAAGGTGCTGGGCGAGGTGCGGCGCATTTCGCACAACCTGCGCCCGGCCATTCTGGATGACCTGGGTCTGGCCGCCGCGCTCGACCACCTCGTGCATGAATTCAACGACAGCAGCAGCGCGCAAGCCAGTTTCACGGCCAGCTCCGCGGCGGCGGGCGAGGGCTTGCCCGATATGGTCAATACCGTGCTGTTCCGCATCGCCCAGGAAGCGCTGACCAATTGCGAGCGCCATGCCCACGCCCGCGGCGTGGAAGTGAGCCTGCACGAGTCGGGCAAGGCCGTGGAGTTGCGCATCCGGGATAATGGCGGCGGCTTCGATTTCGACGGCATCGCCTTGCACCCGCAGCGCGGCATCGGCCTGCGCAACATGACGGAACGCATGGAAGCCATCGGCGGCAGCCTGCACATCACCTCGTCCCTGGCCGGCACCGTGGTGCTGGCGCGGCTCGAGCTTTCCTCCACATTAAAATAGAGAACCATGACCGAGAAGATCAACATCCTGCTGGTGGACGACCACCCCCTCGTGCGCGACGGCCTGCGCGCGCGCCTGGAAGCGGTCGCGCATTTCGACGTCGTGGCCGAGGCGGGCGGCGCCGACGAAGCGTTGAGCCAGGCGCGCACGCACCAGGTGGACCTCGTGCTGATGGATATCAATATGCGCGGCACGAACGGCATTGAAGCGACGGCCCTGTTCAAGCAGGCGTTTCCGCAGATTGCCGTGCTGATCCTGTCCATGCACGACAAGCTCGAATATGTATCGCAAGCCATCGCCGCCGGGGCGCGCGGTTATGTCCTTAAAGATGCTCCTGGGAAAGATATTGTGTTTGCCATCGAGACGGTGATGTCTGGCGGTATTTATTACAGCGCGGCGCTGGCGCGGCAACTGTCCCGGCCGCAAGTCCACGATTCCTTCCTCACCACGCGCGAGCAGCAGGTGCTGCAGCACATCGCGGCGGGCCAGTCGAACAAGCAGATCGCCCGCGCACTCGACCTGAGCGTGCGCACGGTGGAGACGCACCGGCTGAACATCAAGCGCAAGCTCGGCATCGAAGGGCAGGCCGAATTGATCAAATACGCGGTCGAGCACGCGCATGGCGGCAGCGCCTGAGCAAGCGTGCGCGGCGCCGTGTTTTTGGCTAAGCCGCATGGCAGGCGGGTCTCGCGGGGGAATGTTCTTTTTGAACATCTATTGCCAAAATTAAACTGTTTCGTGGGTGAGATTCAGATAGAATGATTCTCGCTGTCGAGGGCATCTCTGTCGGGCCAGGGTTGCCAATGCTGGTCAGTTTATTTACTATGGCGCCCTACCCACACTGAGATACCGATGTCAGCGTCTGAATCAAACCTGTTTCCGTTGGTGGGATTACAAGCAGTGGCCAATGCTCATAACGAGTGGGTCGCTGTCACCGTGCATGTACCGCAGGCCTCGACGGCGCCGCTGCTGGCGGCGCTGGCCGCTGCCGATGCGTATGTCTTCCTGGCGCCGCTCGACTGCATCATTCCCCTGGCCGACCCGCATGGCGTGGACGAGGCCGTGCTGGCGCAACTGGTGCCGCAACGCACCATCTTCCGTTTGCCGGCCCAGCTTGCCGGCGACAAGCAACTCCAGAAAAAATGCCGGCAATGGCGCGATGCCGGCTACCGCATCCTGCTCGATGGCGCCGACGCCAATCCCGTGGTGGCGGCGCAAGTCGACGCGCGCGCGCTGAGCTTTGACGCGGCAGGCGCACACCCGGCCCTGCATCAGCTGCTGCCCTTGCCGGGGCCGCACCTGGCCTACAACATCGCCGATGGGGGGCAGATTGCCGCGTTGCAAGAACTCGGCGTCAGCTGGTTTGCCGGCGATTACGCCTTGCAGCATGCGCGCCAGCAAGGCGAGCCGGAAGACGCCACGTCGCGGCGCCGGCTGATGTCGCTGCTGGGCCTGCTGGCCCGCGATGCCGACGCGCACGAGCTGGAAGTGCCGCTCAAGCAAGATCCGGCCCTCAGCTATCATTTATTGAAACTGGTCAATTCAGCCGCCTTCGGTTTCACGGCGCCGATTACCAGCTTCAGCCAGGCCATCACCCTGCTGGGCCGGCGCCAGCTGCAGCGCTGGCTGCAACTGCTGCTGTATGCGCGGCAACAGGACGATGGCAAGATCCACGCACTGCTGCCGCTGGCGGCCGTGCGCGCGGCGCAGATGGAAGCGCTGTGCCAGTTGCGCGGCGGCGACCGCGACGCGCAAGACCTAGCCTTCATGGCAGGCGTATTTTCGCTGCTTGACGTCCTGCTGGGCATGCCGATGCAAGAGATCATCGCCACCCTGAACCTGGCGCCCGAAGTCAGCGCCGCCTTGCTGGAACGCAATGGCGAGCTGGGCACCTTGCTGGCGCTGGTCGAAAGCGCCACGCCGCCGCCCGAGGGCTTGCGCCGCGCCGGCATCGATGGAGAAACCTATTGGCGCAGCCTGCTGCAGGCCTACCAATGGGCCATCCAGGTCAGCCGGAACCTCTAGCATGGCCCTGTTTCCGGTGTCGGATTTCCTCGGTGACAGCGCCGCCCTGTGCGACGCCGTCGTGCGTTTGCGCGGCCCCGCGCTGGTCGCTGAGCTGGGCCGTATCGCCAGCACGGTGATGGCCAGCCCGCATGGCCAGTTCCTGCCCGCGGCCGGCATGGATGCCGCCGCGCCGGCCGCATCGTTTCCCCGCGATACGCCCGCTTTGCTGCAGGAAGTCAGTTTCGACGGCCACTGTTTCGGTCATTACAGCGTGGCCGGCCGCCCGCTGTATAACGACGCCGACCGCCGCCACCTGGCCAGCCTGGCATCGTTGACGGCCGGCGTCCTGCAAGTGCATTCGCTGGCGCAACGCTCGACCCATGCCTACGCGCAAGTCGAAGCCTTGCTGGCGCAGCAGACGCAAATCCTCGACCAGTTGCACGAATCCGTGCTGACGATGGACTTGACGGGCTACATCACCAGCTGGAACAAGGGCGCCGAGCGCCTGTTCGGCTACACCTCGGTGGAAGCCGTGGGGCGCAACATTTTGTTCCTGTACGACGACGAAGACACGGGTTTCCACGATGCCTTCCTGGAGCAGGGAGGGCGCCTGATGGAGGTGCGCCGCCGAAAGAAGTCGGGCGAGGTCTTCTGGGCCAGCTTGTCCCTGTCGCCGCTGCAAGACCTGGACGACAAGCCGATCGGACTCATCGCCTACCTGACGGACATCACGGAACGCAAGCTGGCCGAAGAGCGGCTGCACCACCTCGCGTATTACGATCCGCTGACCAGCCTGCCCAACCGCACCTTGCTGGCCAAGCTGGTCGACCAGGCCCTGAGTGTGGCGCAGCGCAGCAAGATGCTCGGCTGCGTGCTGTTCATCGACCTGAACCGTTTTAAGCTGATCAACGACACCCTGGGCCGGCGCATCGGCGACGAACTGCTGCGCCAGGTCTCCCTGCGTTTCCGCCAGGTATTGCGCGACCAGGACCTGGTGGCGCGCCTGGGCGGCGACGAGTTCGCCGTCGGCCTGTTCGACATCGGCCAGCATTTCGAAGCGAGCATGGTGGCGCAAAAGCTGCTGGCCTCGCTGGTGGAGCCGTTCCTCATCGAAGGCCACGACCTGCGCGTGGGTGCCAGCATCGGCATCAGCGTCTATCCGCAAGACGCGCAGGACGCGGAAACCCTGCTGCGCCTGGCCGACATCGCCATGTACCGCGCCAAGCAGGACAGCGGCGGCGAAGCGGAAAGCGTGGCGTTCTACAGCCAGGACATGAACCTGGGCATGCAGGCGCGCATGCGCCTGGAAACAGGCTTGCGCCAGGCCCTGTCGGAACAGCAACTGCTGCTGCACTACCAGCCTAAGTACGCCCTGGGCAGCGGCCGCATCATCGGCGCCGAAGCGCTGGTGCGCTGGCACCACCCGCAGCACGGCATGATCCCGCCCGCCGAGTTTATTCCTTTGGCCGAATCGACTGGCCTGGTGGTGCAAGTGGGCGAATGGGTACTGGAAGCGGCCTGCGCCCAGGCGCAAGCGTGGAAACTGGCCGGCCTGCCGCCGATCCGCCTGGCCGTCAACGTCTCCGCCCGCGAATTCACGGCAGCGCTGCCCGCCAGAGTGGCGGCGACCCTGGCCCGCTACGGCCTGGAAGCGGCCTGGCTGGAACTGGAAATCACGGAAAGCACCCTGATGCACAACATCGAGAGAGTCATCGGCATCATGGACCGCATCACGGCGCTGGGCGTGGCCCTGTCCCTGGACGACTTCGGTACCGGCTACTCAAGCCTGTCCTATCTAAAACGCTTCCCCATCGATACGTTAAAGATCGACCGTTCCTTCACCACCGGCATCCCCACCGACGCCAGCGACTGCGCCATCGCCAGCACCATCATCAGCATCGCCCAGCAACTGCACCATAAAGTGATCGCCGAAGGCGTGGAAACGGCCGAGCAACTGGCCTTCCTGAAGAGCTCAGGCTGCGACGAAGTGCAGGGCTATCTGTTCTCGCGGCCATTGCCAGCGGTGGAGTTCGAGAAGGCGCTGCGGGAAAACTGGGGCGTGTAAGGCAAGCGTGCCCGCTCTTTCCTGTCGGGCAAACGGTGCTAGCCATTGGTAAGCCACGGACCTTTATGTATAATGCTGCCATCTGGAAGCGTGGCCGAGTGGTTGAAGGCACTAGTCTTGAAAACTAGCGACGGGTTACACTGTTCGTGAGTTCGAATCTCACCGCTTCCGCCAAGTACATAAAAAATTCGTGAGTATACTCAACCTATATTCCACCGAATTTCATTGAAAATCAACGACTTAGCTTGATTTTCAGCCTTCCGAATCGCAGATTCGGTGGTATCCAAAAACGCTCTCGCAGAATGATGCGTAGGCTAAATTGTAGGTATGATGCGGTTTTTCTCAAAACCGTACCTACAGGATATCGCATGGCCATCAATACCCTTACCGACGCAGACTGCCGGCGCGCAACGCCGAATGACGGCAAGCTGCGCAAGCTCTTCGATGGCCACGGCCTGATGCTGGCAGTCCTGCCAAGCGGAAACAAGGTTTGGCGCATGGCCTATCGCAACGACCAGGGCAAGCAACAAACTGCCGTCATCGGCCCGTATCCCCTGATCGGTCTCAAGGAAGCGCGCGAGCGCCGGGACGTTTTGCGGCTGAAACTGATCGACGGGGAAGACCTCAAGCCCAAGCGCAAGACAAGCAGCCCATCAATTGCGCTTGATGCCGCCATCGATACCTACTGGGCCGGGCGCACGGACATTAGCGCCGGCTACAAGGCAAATGCACTGCGCGCGCTGGCCATGTACGTCTCGCCGACGCTGGGCGCGAAAACGGTTCGTGAAATTACCAAGGAAGACTTGATGGCCGCGCTGCGCCCGATGGATGCCGCCGGCCTTTCCGTGTACGTCCGGCGCGTGCGCATGTGGGTGGGACAGGTTCTTGACTGGGCCATCCAGCACGGCCACTGCGAAGAGAACCCTGCATCGAACATCAATTCGAAGGTCGCCTTTTCCCGCAAGCCGCGCGAAGGGTTCGCCGCCCTGGCGTTGGCCGAGGTGCATCCGTTCATGGAGCGCCTGGACCTGGAAGATGAAATTCAATCTGTGCTGGCCTGCAAGCTGCTGGCGTTGACGTGGACGCGCACGGACGAGCTGCGGCGCATGACCTGGGCGGAAGTGGAGGGCGATGTCTGGAGGATACCGGGCAAGCGCATGAAGAAGGGCCGCGAGCACCTTGTGCCGCTGTCTTCCCAGGCGCTGGAACTGCTGGCTGAAATGAAGCTGCGTTCGCGGGGCAGCATCTACGTTTTCCCGAATGACCGGGGCGGCAGCCGCCCCATGAGTGAAAACGCGATTCTCTACCTCATTCACCGTATCGGCTTCAAAGGCAAGATGACGGGCCACGGCTGGCGCAAGGTCGGTTCCACCTGGGCCAACGAGCACGAATACAACTCGGATCATGTCGAGGTGCAGCTTGCGCACAAGGACGGCGGCGTGCGAGGAGTCTACAATTCGGCGGAATACCTGAAGCAGCGCCGCGTGATGCTTCAGGCCTTCGCTGACTGGCTGTTAAAGCAGCCTGATTCCAGCGGCTTGGAGCGTTGAAAGGCGCCATCCCAGGGTGCGCTGGGTTATGGAAACGTCCGCTGGCGGCAGCTTGTTTTCCTTGACCCATCTGCGCAGCGTCTCCGAAGTGACGCCCAGCATTTTGTATAAGTCCTGGCGGTAAATAATTCGGTCTTCGTTCATTATTTGATTCCTTTCGTGGTGGGGTTTTTCTTGCGCTGGGATGCTTCTGTATGGCCGGCTTTGCATTGCACCGCCAAGGCGAACGCTTCGGCCTCGGTGTGGTGCGGTACTTCGACGCCAGGCTTGCGGTAGTCGCGCAGCCGGCAGAATTCTTTGTATTGGTGCATTCGATTGCTTTGAGATTCAGTTGATTGGCGAGATTGGCCGTATATGCACTATTACCCAGCGCCTGGCCTCATGCTGCGCTGCCAACTTTTGTGAGCGCAGTATATGCGCCGCCGCACGGTCCGCCCGCACCTGGCTCATTGAGCGTGGTACTCGGGCCACAGGCGGAAACATGTCAGTTGTTGCAGTGTCGATAGCTGATTTCATGCAACCACCGCCAGCACCATGACCTCAAATTTCTTGCCCTTTTCGGCAAGCGCTTTCACTACTTTTTTCAGTTCCGGGGAGCCGGGAAAAAACAGCTTTGCGCCAACTACGGTCCACGCTGTTTTAACCTGGCCGAGTTTGCCAAACTCGCAAAAATAGCGACCCGTGATTTTGACCACTACGGCGGTTTCTTTTTCCATTACGGCATCCTCATTTCTCTGATCGATCATCGCGCGCCCCGCACACAGGTAACGCAACGGCCGTACTGCCCCAGCTGGCGCGCGGTGCTGGCCTTGCCGCAGGCGCAGCGCTTGCGCACCAGCGAGTACACGGGTGCGGCCTGGTTGGCCAAGTGGTGGCGCTCGGTTTGGGCTGGGTTAGCGATCATGCGGCCACCTTATTGGTGGCGTTGAAGTTCAGCAGATCCATTTTTGCTTTAGCTAAGCTGCTGGCGAAAACTGGAATCTCCGGCGCCGCCGCAGCCAGCGCGCCCATAACGTCCACGCGGCGCTGCAAAGCAAACAGTTTTTGTGGTGCTTTGCTCGGGCCCTGTGCTGCAACGGTCTGAATTGCCCGGATCGGCACTGCGCAGAACATGCCCGGCCACTGGTGGTCCAGCTCCACCCAAGCATGCAGCTCCCCATTGCCCACGTCGCGGCGCAGGTCGTTGACGGTGCCGGCCT
>NZ_LRIB01000026.1:0-1394 GCF_001758715.1 Janthinobacterium sp. HH104
GTGGCGCCGGCCGAAGCGGGCAAGGTGGTGGTGCGCGATATCGGCACGGCCGGCAAGCCGTCGTACCAGCTGAGCTTTGCGGCCTCGGGCAAGTTCGCCGGCGCGGCTGTCGTCAGCTACACCCTGAGCAATGCGTACGCCACCTCGAAACCGGGCGTGGTCAACGTGACGGTGACGGCGCGGCGCGACCCGTCGGTCGATCCGGAAGTGATCGGCCTGCAGGCGGCGCAAGCCGATGCGGCGCGGCGCTTCGCCAGCGCGCAGCTGTCGAACTTCACGCAGCGCCTGGAAAGCCTGCATGGCGATGGCTGGGGACGTTCGAGCTTCGGCCTGAGCCTGACGCCGCCAAACGACAGCGGCAATCCGACGGCGGCGCTGGCGCGCTGGCAGGCGGACGAAGCGGACCGCGTGTTCGGCACGGCCGTCAAACCGTTCATGCGCAAGGCGGCCTTGCGCCAGCATGACACCGGTTTCAGCGGCGAGCGCCAGCAGGTCGATGTCAGCGGCGCCACCAGCGGCTTGCCGGACATGCCGCAAAAGCCCGACACGCAGAAGCAGGCGCTGGCTCTGTGGCTCGGTGGCGCGGTCGACTTCGGCCAGCACTATGTGAACGGCCGCGACACGGGCTTCCGCTTCCGCACCAATGGCGTGAGCGTGGGCGGCGATTACCGCCTCAGCGACCTGGCGACTTTGGGCGTCGGCGCCGGTTTCAGCCATGACCGCAGCGACGTAGGCCAGAACGGCAGCCGCAGCACGGCCGACAGCGCCGTGGCGGCCGTGTATGGCAGCCTGCGTCCGAGCAAAGGCGTCTTCCTCGATGGCGTGCTCGGCTACGGCACCTTGCAGTACGACGCATCGCGCTACCTTGCCGATGGCAGCGGTTTCGCCACGGGCGAGCGCGACGGCAAGCAGGTGTTCGGCGCAGTCGTCGGCGGTATCGAGATGCGCCATGACACCTGGATGTGGTCGCCGTACGGCCGCGTGGAACTGATGTCGGCCAAGCTCGATCCGTACACGGAAAAGGCCAGCGGCATCAATGCCCTGAGCTACTTCAAGCAGACCGTGCGTTCGCGCATCGGCGCGCTCGGCGTACGGGCCGAGGGCATCTATGTGGGCGGCCTGGGCACGTGGTTCCCGCGCGCGCGGCTCGAATACCGGCACCAGTTCCAGGGCGCCGATGATGCGCGCCTGGCCTATGCCGACCTGGCGGCCGACGGCCCCGTGTACGTGATCCGCACGGTGCCGCAGCAGACGGGCAACTGGGCGGCGGGGCTGGGCGTCAAACTGCTGCTGTCGAACGGCATGACCATCACCCTCGACTACAACAGCAATCTGAATATCGATAGCGGACGTACCCAGTCCGTGATGTTCGGTATCGCGATGCCGCTCAAGTA